>JAHEMP010000025.1 GCA_024643585.1 Crocinitomicaceae bacterium
CTGTTCGAAGGGAGTGTTTTTTATTGAATTTATATCCCAACTCTGCAACACCAATGTTAGAACGAATAATTCCATGTGCATCCGTTGTAATTTTCGCAACATCATTATTCAAACTAATATTGTAGTAATTCAATATCATACTGAATTTTGGATTGAACTTACGCGTAATACTAACGTTAATGTCTTGCCAGTAAAGACTATCGCTTGAATCAAATAGCTTTCCTTTGTACATAACACGAGAAGAATCCAGAGGATCAAAACCATTTGTATGTTGCATCGGTCTCAAGGCAATTGAATAATTTGCATTGACAGCCATCCCATATTTACCGCCCAATTTGCTACCCTTTTTTACAGTATACAACACCTCTGCTTGGTATGCAATTTCTCCAACGGGTTGGGTTGCATAAGGATACAAACTGGCGACCAAGTTATAGGTATGTGTCTTATTCATTGCGGGCAAATAGTTGATCAACAAATTTTGCAATTGCTGTGTTCTATCGGATCGAAAACTAAAATTATCAACTGATTTTCCAGACAACAAAATCCCTAATCCTTTTTTTGAATAAATAAAGTTGAAAACGGCCGCATGACCAGTATTGTAGATGTAATTATTGTCTACTGAAGGGTCATTGTCTTTGTGAATATATTCACCATCCAACGAGAATCCTTTGTATCGTAATTTCATTCTACCCCCATAGGCACCAACATTTTCCGGTAAAACGTATTCATCGTTGTTATCCGGTTGATATTTGGAAACGAATGACCCGCCAACTGTTATTTCTACAGGCGATGTAAAGTATTTGTTGAACACTTCATTGATATTTACTTCACCGTCAAAACCACGAACAATACCCTCAGAATTTAGGACACGTCCATCCGTGAACTGATATCTGTTTTTTCCATAAACACCTTTTAGTTTCACGCCTTTGGTTGGACTCAAAATAATTCTTGCCCCATCTAAAGCCGTATCGTAACCCAAAGCTCTATCCTCATAAGCTCGTAAAGACAAGCCTCCACCAAATTGTTCGTAAAAATGACCTACTGTAACATCTACAAAGCTGTTTTCATAACCAATGTAGCGCATGCCAATTCCTGTGCCATCAAAATTGTTTGGATAACCTTGAATTCTAGGAAGATAGGATTCTACACGAATACCAGCTTTGAAACCCGCTTGACGGTAAAAAACATTCATGTAAGAATTTATAAGTCCTACTGATGCCGGCCTAGTCGCACCAATTAAAGTATCCTCGTTCAGATATTGAAAGGTGGTCTCCATATTCCCCGTTATGGAAGGGGCATTGGGATTATTCTCTTGCGACCACAAAAACGGAGAAACCACAAGCGATAAGGCGAGTAACTTATTTGTCATAAATAAAGTAGTGATAAAGTCTGAAATTTATTTTCCAGTCAATTTTAAAATCTCTTCGTACAATTTGTCCTCATCACCAGGAGCATAATTGTTGTGTGAGTATACTATTTCTCCACTTGTGTTTACCAAAAATGTGTGAGGAACATTATTTACACCCATAGCACGTTTAAAATCGCCGTTTGGATCTAAAAGAACCAAATATTCCCAGCCTTTTCCATTCACATATACTGGAACTGAATTTTTTGTTTTTTGATCATCAATGGAAACAGCGACTAAATTTACGCCTGTTTCTTCTTGCCAATCGACATACAAATCATTTATTGTGTTCAATTCTCTTTTACAAGGCGAGCACCATGTTGCCCAAAAACTAATTACAACGGGGCCATCGAAACCTAAAGCAGCTGTATTAACCGCATTTCCTTCTAAATCAACCAATTGAACGGATGGCAATTTTTTACCATTGTCGTTTGAATGAGAATCATCTTGAGCATTTACTGATAATCCAGAAATAAGAAGGATAGAGAATAAAAGTATTTTTTTCATGTTTCTTAAGGTTTTATTAATTCCCAACGTAGAAATCAAATATCTTGCCGAATTCAAAAGTATAACATTTTAACTACTTGAAAATTTGAGATTTCCACCCTTTCTTGTATTCCTAATGACTAATTATATCAAACAAATATTTTTAAATATCTGTTTAACAACTATTTATGTCCATTAAATTTAATTCTAACTAGTTAATTCAAGATTATTCTTTTTTGGCAATATTCTTGTACTATTGATTTGTGTTGAAAAATTCTTTACTTTTGGTACAACGATTTGCGAATGGGATAATTTTTTGTGCTCAAAGCGTTAATTTTAGAATATAGATTATGAAAAAAACTTTACTTACTCTAGGAATTGCCTTTCTTGCTGGTACTGTTGCATTAGCGCAGAGCATTAGCGTCAAAGAAATAGGTACTTCAACTGATATTTCGGGTACAACCGTTTTGTTATCTGCTACAAGTAGCTCAATGCTGGTTGCAGATTACGATGTGTTCAATGAAAGCTCTACATCCGACAATTTTATAGTGACACGTAGAATTATGTCTCAGCCTGCAACGTGGGAAAATGAGGTTTGTTGGGGTGACGCAGGTTTTGGGCAATGCTATCCCAATAATGCGAGCAATGTATGGGTTACGCCAAGTTCTGTAAATTTAGCTCAAGGACAATATGGAAGTTTTACTCTTCATATAAATCCGTTTTCAGCATTCAATGACTATGCGTGGTACCGATACTATTTTGGAACGGCTGCAAATCCTACAATGGATTCATTAGATGTTGTAGTTAATCAGGCACTGACGGTTAAGGAAATCAAGAAAGATATTTCAATGTCAGTTTCTCCCAACCCTTCATCTGAATATGTTAATATTAAAGTGAGCAACTTTGAAAAAGGGAACATGAAAATTGTTGATGTCCTTGGAAATGTTGTAAAATCAGAAAGTTTCAATGGATTTAAGTCTGTTGATGTTTCAGAATTTAGAAACGGAGTTTACTTTATCGTTATTACCGGTGACGGTGTAAACACAATAAATCGGAAATTAGTCGTAAAGCATTAATTCCTCAAGTATAAAAAATTGAAGCGCTTGTCAAATTTGGCAAGCGCTTTTTTCTTGTATCGACTTTTGATTTTAATTACTTTCGTACAACATGAATAGTTTGCCCGATTCGTATCAAATTGCTTTACGAGCAGCCGTGCTTGCCTCAAATGCAATATTGAAAATTTACAGTGAAGATTTCTCGACTGAGTTTAAGTCAGATGGTTCGCCCGTAACTGAAGCGGACATAACCTCATCGGGTATAATTGCTAGCGAATTACTTAAAACTAATATCCCCGTCATTGGTGAAGAAATAACAAATCTTGATTACGAAAAACGCAAAAACTGGGTGCAAAACTGGTGTGTGGACCCATTAGATGGCACAAAGGAATTTGTGAAAAAAAATGGTGAATTTGCCGTCAACATTGCATTGATCGAAAATCACAAACCCATATTCGGTATCATAGCCGAGCCTTGCAAAGGGAAGATAATAGCTGGTGGAAAAGGACTAGGTGTCTACCTGTGGGATTACCAAAATGATCCAAAAATGGAAGCCACTGTGAAAATAACCAATTCTAAAGTCATCGAGGATACTGTTGTTTGGATAGGCTCAAGAAGTCATATCAGTGCAGATGCGAATTGGGAAAAATCGCTTAACAAACACTTTTCCAAAGTCGATAAAATTACAAAAGGGAGTGCCATTAAATTTTTTGATTTAGCGCTAGAGAATGCGCAAATTTACCCTCGATATGCACCAACGATGGAATGGGACATAGCAGCCGGACAGGCTTTACTTGAAGAGTTGGGTGGAAAAGTAATTAACGCTGAAAGCCACCTTCCGCTTACTTACAATAAGCCTACCTTGTTCAACCCTCATTTCATTGCCAAAACGAAAGCATACCTAGTTCGAGAAAAAAAATTCAGTACCTTGCGTACAATCTAATTGCGGCATGTTTAAAATCGGTTTTTTCCTTCTGCTTTTCATCCCAACAATATCCTTTGGGCAACAGAATTTACTGCCAATTTCTTCTTATTACAAAGATCAATTGCTCGCACCTAGAGCCAATTCCTATGGAAATCAATCTTCATTTTATCCTCGCTCTGAAGGCGAATATGATTTAAAGGAAATCATCCGAGATTCAAGCAAACAGTATTATGAATTCACCGAACGACTTTTTAAAAAACACTTATTTGAAATTAAAGGAGACGGGTACTGCATGTATATCTCTCCAGTTGTAAATTTTGCCCTTGGCAAAGACTTTTTAGACACTGTCGACCGAAGGCTCTTCAATAATACAAGAGGTTTTTTGGTGGAAGGTGATATACTAAATAAGTTTTCGTTCAGTACGACACTTTATGAAAATCAAAACAGGTTTACACAATACGAAAGTGACTATTACAGATCTGCCGGAGAGCGTTACCCGAGCAACGACTCTTCCTATTACGTTGATAATGCCATGATACCAGGCGCTGCTCGAACGAAACCCTTCAAAGTAGATGGGTTCGACTACGCTTATGCCATAGGCAACTTGGTTTATTCGCCCTCGAAACATTTGCGTTTGATGGCTGGAAACAACACAAATTTCGTTGGTGAGGGTTACCGATCTTTGTTTCTCTCTGATAATTCAGTTCCATCCATTTATGCAAGAGCCGATATACATTTTGCCCAACGTTTTGATTATACAATACTTCGATCGAAACAATTCAACCTGCTTCGGAGACCAATTTATTCAACTGTAGAAGCCTATTATGAACCCAAACTTTTTTCTTCCCATTTTTTAAGTTTTCGAGCATCTGAAAAGATAAATATTTCCTTGTTTGAAGGCAGTTATTGGAATGTCGGGGATTCTATTAGTTCTAAAAAAGTAAATGCTACTTACTATATTCCTTTACCCTTTTTAGGAGGAGCATTGGTTGACAATTCACAGGAAGTAAATGTTCTTTCGGGTGTTCAAATGACGTATATACCTGCCCCATTCCTTCGATTTTACGGCCAACTTGCGCTTTCAAATTGGAATTCAAAGACCATAGGCAGTCAAATTGGAATTCGGTACTACAATCCTTTTGGATTAAAAGAGGGTATGATTCAGTTGGAATACAACAACGTGCCCAAAAAACTTTACGTATCCGACAATTCTAGATTGCATTATAGCGCTTCTAATTTGCCTTCTGCGCACCCTAAAGGAAATGGTTTTCAAGAAATTATTATGCGATTCAATTTTACGAAAAATCGTTGGTTCGTCGATTCTAAAAGTATTCTCTACCAATTAAATGATTATCAAGCAAACAACTTGATAGCATCAAACCCAAATTTGGCATACCAATCTGGATCCATTTTTCATCAACAAACTGAATTCGGCTATAGATTCAACAAAAAAGTAAATTTGGAAATCTTTGTACAAAGCCTATATAGAAGCACATCTGTAAGTGGAGAACGAAATACGAACGCGGTTTATTTTGGCTTGAGAACAGGGTTAATTAATCATTACAACGACTTTTGATGCGCCATATATTCCTATATCTATTTGTTTTTAGCAGTTTTGGCCTTGCCGGGCAATCTCGATTGGATTGGTTGCTGAACGACATTAATCAAAATGAACCATCATTTAAAAATAACCTTCGCTATCACAGTTCAATTCAACCGAAAATCATTTCCAATATTGTTGTTGGTGATACTGGCATGAGAATAGAAGAAATTGAAATAACGAAAGCCAATAATGCAAAAACGCTTGAAGTATTTCCATTGGTAGATTTAGGAGTTCGCGCTGAAAAGAATATCGAATATCGAGCCATGGGGGGCATTCAAATGATCGGAAATTTCGGACCGAAGGTATATGCTCGATTCTCCTATTTACAAGGTATAGAAGATGCAACAGGTTTTTTCAGAGCGAAAAGTTCCATTGAAAAATCGACGAAATATAATTTTAATCAAAAAATAGATTTACGCGGTCGTCTATCCTATTCACCGAACCAATTCATCAATTTACAAACGGGTTGGGACAATCAATTTATTGGAGAAGGGAGTAGATCTCTATTTTTAAGTGACTATGGCAAACCTTCAGGATTCGGAATGGCTCGACTAAATTTCTGGCGATTGGAGTACGTGATGTTGTACCAATTCTTATCCGAAAAAAACAATTTTGGTCAAACAATAAACAAGTATGGAACCAGTCATTATTTCAGTTTAAATGCAACTCCGTGGCTGCAATTCGGTTTATTTGAATCGGTCATTTTCCAACCAAAGGACACCTTATTGAATCGTGGTTTTGAACCCGAATA
Source organism: Crocinitomicaceae bacterium (assembly GCA_024643585.1). Classification (GTDB taxonomy): domain Bacteria; phylum Bacteroidota; class Bacteroidia; order Flavobacteriales_D; family Crocinitomicaceae; genus UBA2040. Next base: position 6,226 of record JAHEMP010000025.1, read on the forward strand.
TTTAAATCCCATGATATTGTTCCGCCCCCAGGAATACCAATTGGGCTCGTCCGATAATTCACTTATAGGAGTGGACATGAAAATTAAAATACGACGCTTGACTTTTTATAGTCAATTGATGATAGACGACTTCAATTTCGCAGATATAAAAGGTCGAACGCGCTGGTGGGCAAACAAATATGCGGTTCAAATGGGCGTGAAATCCTTTCGGTATATTAAAAACAACAAGTTCTTCCTGCGCGGGGAGATGAATATCGTACGGCCATACACCTATTCTCATTATTCGTTGGCACAAAGTTATACCAATCAAGGAACTAGTTTAACTCATCCCTATGGTGCTAATTTTTCTGAAATTTTAGGAGAGGTGAAATGGCAAAATAAAAAATGGGGTGGTGAGTTGTTTGTATCTTATTCCTTGAAAGGTTATGATTATGATAGCATAAATTATGGTGGCAATATTCTCCTTCCTTATGTAAATCGCCCGTTAGATGATTATGGCCACAAAATAGGGCAAGGAAAGGGAAACAATGCATTTCTTATTATGCTTCGAGCTACTTATACTATGTTCCCTAGTATTGGTTTACAAGCTTTTGCCGAAACTCATTTCCGTTACAACACCTATTTATTGGAGCCCAAAGCTCAATTCCTTATTGGAATAAGGTCTCGATTGTGGAATGATTATAGAAATTATTAGGTTTAGCCTTAACTTTTTCGAGGGTGGTTGTTTCGTTTTTTCCAATTGCCCCCTTTCGAGCGAGGTTTGCTAGAATTATTTTGTTTTGCGCCACCGCTAACCCATTCAGGCGCTTCGCCAAACTGTTCAGGCATAGGGTATTTCTCAATTTCCTTTTCAATCAATCGTTCAATTTTGGATAGTTTTTGCATATCCTTTGGATTAATTAAGGTAATCGCTTCTCCTTTGGTATTTGCCCTAGCCGTTCTCCCTACTCGATGCACATAGTCTTCAGCATCTCTTGGCGCATCGTAATTGATGACCATGTTTATTTCCTTTATGTCTATTCCTCTTGACATGACGTCCGTTGCAACCAAAACACGCGTTCGCTTGGAACGAAACTTTAAAAGCACCTCTTCCCTTTGATCCTGATCTAAATTGGAAGATATTCCACTCGCCTTAATTCCGTTTCTAGAAAGATAGCGGGCGATTTGAGACACTTTATCTTTAGCTGAGGTAAAGACAATAATGCTATCGTATTCTTTTCTTTCGTCAATCAAATATTTTAGCAATTGCTCTTTTTGGTTATCAAAAACCAAATGCACCCCTTGTTTTATTCCTTCCGCAGGTTTGGATAAACTCAAAACGATTTCCTCAGGATTGTGTAATATTTTTTTAGCTAAAACTTTAATTTTTGGAGCCATTGTGGCCGAAAACATCAAATTTTGACGCTTTTTAGGTAAAAAAGACATGATTTTTGTCAAATCATCTGTAAAACCCATGTCGAGCATTTTATCCGCTTCATCTAAAATCAAGTGTTTTACATGTTTAAAATTGACGTAACCTAGGTTCAGGTGGCTAATCAATTTCCCTGGTGTAGCAACGATTACATCCCTCCCGTTAACGAGCGCATCTTTTTGTTCATTGAATCCAGAACCATCCCCACCTCCGTAAATCGCCATAGAGCCAACTGAGACAAAGTAGGAAAGACCTTGGATTTCTTGCTCTATTTGCAAAGCTAATTCACGCGTGGGAACAATAATTAACGTATCAATATGGCTGTCTTTTTTACCAACCATTTTATTCAAAATTGGAAGAATAAATGCGGCTGTTTTTCCTGTTCCTGTTTGCGCGCAGGCAATAAGGTCTCTGTTTTCCAAAATTAATGGAATCGCTTTTTCTTGTATAGGTGTTGCATCTGTGAAACCCATGTGATCCAAGGCTTCTAATAATTCAGATGATAAATTGAGTTCAGTAAATTTCATTGGGGGTAAAAGTACACATTCTAAAGCTGATAGGAAAAATTTCGCTAATCATCTTGTCAATTAGAATAGAAAAAATGGCCGTCATTTCTGACGACCATTTCTGTAGTCGGCTTCTCAAATTTCTTGCTGCATATCGTAAGCTCGCATTGAGAAGTTAGGCAAAAAGCATTAGATGTTTCCGTTCATTAGAAGAATGTTACGCACCTCAATTTCCGTCACCTTTCTTGGTGTTCCCGTTTTATTGACATACGTTCGGTTCACCAAACGTCCTTGTATAGTTAGCGGTTTGCCTTTGTCACCATAGTTTTCTATGATTTCAGCCATAGAACCCCAGGCAAACAAACGATGCCATTCAGTATCTTTTTTGACTTTTCCTTCTTCGTTGCGGAAATTTTTATCCGTTGCGAAGGTAAAACGAGCGACTTTGGCTCCATTTTCAAACTGCGTGATTTTCGCATCGGAACCCATGTTTCCGACTAATGTGACATTGTTTTTTAACATGATAATTCGTTTAAAGAATGATTAAATCGTTGACTTCCACTTCTGAAACACTTTGGCGTTTGCCCGTTTTGTCCTTGTAAAATCGAGTGATAAGACGCCCTTCTATGGCTAGTTTCACACCCGGCTCTGTTAATTCTTGAATAACCGGAATCCAATTTCCCCAAACGGTAAGCTTATGCCAGTGACTTTTACTTTTTGGGTTTCCTTTTTCGTCCAAAAAAGGTTCTTTCGTCGACATGGTAAAACTTGCCACCTTGCTGCCATTTTCTAATTCACGGAACTTGGGCGCTGAGGCCATTTTTCCTATTAGGTTTACGTAGTTCATGGTTTATTTTTTAGTAGTTGATACTTCTGTTACTTCGGCTTTCTCAGCATTTCTTGGCGACAGCAAAAGGAAGTCCGTCATCTCAATATCCGTTGAGTAGCGTTTTTCGCCATCCTTTTCATAAGAGCGGTTGACAAGTCTGCCTTCCAGCATGAGTTCCTGCCCTTTCGTTACCAATTTACTAATGCGCTCTGCAGATTTTCCCCAAGCAACGATGTTGTGCCATTGAGTGTTGTCCACCCATTTGCCTGTTTTGTCTTTGTAATTTTCATTTGTAGCCAGTGAAAATTTCACCAGTTGGTAGTTGTCTCCTACCGTTTGAATTGTCGGTTCTTGTCCTAAGCGTCCGATCAAACTTACTTTGTTGCGTAATGTGTTCATAATGTTGTTTTTTAAAAGTTTGATAATAATTGATTTGTAAACGTGCCGTCAAACTCCATGTCTGACTTTCGACAATGCAAAGATTGGCCGGTTCAAAAAGTAAAAACGGTTATTAACCATTTACTGTCGACTATTAGTCGTTTGTAAACGGTTGTAAATGGATATATGACTGATTAAGAAGTATTTATTGTGAATGATTTTTTCAAAAAAACCAATTCGAATTTGTAGATTTGAAGATTACTCTAGTAGTTTAACAAAGACTCTTATAGCGAAAATATAAAATGACGAACTCAATAATCCTAATATCAGCAATTGTGGGCCTTGTTTCTTGTGGGCATCAACAAACCCTAAAGGAGGAGCATCAATCTAAGACAATGCCTGAAAGTTCAATTTCAACTGTTACAAATTACTCGGATGAGTTTTTTAAATATTTTCAACAGAACAAATTAACTCTTAAAGGAGATTCAATAGTAATTCCAGGAGAAGTAGATTCGACGATTGTACTCATTCCTAGATATATCCCCCAAAACCGAAATGTTATATTTGAGTCTGACAATGGGAACTCAATTACCCTGCGACAGATAAACTACACAGACATAGTATTTATAATTCAATCTGATAGTCAGAAATTCCATGGAAAAGCTTCTTTGAGTCCTAATTTCTACTTAGGAATGGAAACCACTGCGTTTTCAGATGGAGAATATTTAATTACATATTATTATGTTATTGAAACAGATAACCCGTGCTTAGATTTCATTGGATTAGGCAATCAAAACATTGCTGAAGAAAAGCGTGAATATGTTTACGCTATGCTATCTGTTTCAGGAGACTCTTGTGAAAATGAACTAAATGAATTGACTAATAAAAAATTAAAACCTTTTGTTAGCAAAACCCAAAAGGAAATATCTCCCTCGAGACCTAAATAATGCGTCCAATTTTAATGGCAAAATAACTAAAATCTAGACCCTTATCTACAGAGTATATATATTTTTCTGTATTTTGATTAAAACCAGAATATCCGTATGTCAAATCATCAGTAAAAGAGGCATTTTTCTCAATCACTTTCATTCTTAGTTCCGCTCCAAGATAAAATTGATTTTTTCTGTAGGACATGCCAATTGTTGGTGAAAACCCAAACGTGGAAGTTTCATTTTCATCCCGATAACCCTTTGATGTTGCATCGAATGTTGCGCCAAAATCCGCGTCGTATTGGCTTGTTGAAGCCTCATAAGTTCCCCATGCAAAAAGGTTAAAGTCAGCTCTCCCATAAAGATCTAAAAAAGATTTAGGGCTATTTAGTATAAAAGTTATAGAGGGCCCTATTCCAACAGAGGTAATTGAATAAGGTTTCGATTTGATGTCTTCCACATACCATGAATTGTTAGAAGGGAAATCAGTACTATTCTTAAAAGAATAGAATTGAAAAGTCTGACTAAAATCAATTTCGACACCAAAACCAAACTTTTTATTTTGCGAGGCGAGGTTTTGATTTATTTTATCGAAACCATTTATGCCATTAAATCCAAAAGTCAATCCTTTTGAAAGCCCCATTTCACCCTCACTTAAAGCATAATTATACACGGACAATCCTGTGCCACTCCATTCAGAATAAGAAACTGACGATTTAGACGTTTTGTTCGTAGGTAAAACCAACCCTATCTGGAAAGAAAAATAGTCAATTTTACTGTTCTCAATTTTTTCTAGTCTTAATTTTTCATCTATTATCCTTTGTTTCTCAATTTCTTGTTGCTTCTTCAAAGCGGCCATTTCTTCTTGCTCTTTTTTAGCCAATAGCTCTTTTTTCACTCTTTCTTTCTCAATTGCCAAATCATATTCAGATTTGTTATTCGGATAATTTTTTAAATCTTCTGAAATAAAATATATTTCACGGTATTTATCCTCTAGGTCCGAATCACCATCCGCTACTTTCAAATAACTACCACAATTTTCTCTCAAGGATTGGAGCATATCATACCCTCCCGTTTTTAGCTTTACCAATTCGTATTGTGTTAATACTTTTAAATACAATGTTCTGGTAGTTGATGAGCCGACAATCCCCTCTGCCTCATTTATTAAATCCAAGGCATTTGCATATTGTCCATTTGCATATTCCACCTCTGCTAATTCAAATTTGATTTTGGCTACTTGATTTTGGCCATGAACAATTGTATTTAACGCAAACAAAAAAATCAATCCTGTAATTATTCTCATATAAATTGTGTTTTATTTTTTTTCAATAGGTTTTCCCCAATAATCTGGCTCCTTTTTTTGAGGTTGATTCTCAATCTTTTTTTCAGTCACCTTTTTTTCACCAGTGGTTTGAATAGGTTTTCCCCAAAAATCAACTGGTGATTTAGATTCAGTTTGTGAATTTACTTTTTTCTCTTTTCCAGCATAATCAAGATTTTCCGAATCTATTTCAGCCTTACGAGCCAAATTATAGAATGAATTGCGCATATCTGTCGCGAATTGCGCATCATTATAATAACCCATTAAAACCAAGTTGGGCTTTGTTCCCAAATTTCTAATCTCTTTTACAATGGTTGATTCTAATGGCCACGTTTTATCTTTGTAAATGGAAACCGTAAATACATTAGAAACTAAAAAAGTTGGATCTTCTTGATTCATATAATCACCATCATAAGAATAAAAGAAAAAATAAACTTCACTACATTTTAATCTATCTTTTGTCATCGGCACTCCACCTGGAGGGAATTGAACTAATAATTGACGTCTCATTTCGTCGCGCATTTCCAATTTTTTTTGTTTTAAATCCGCAAGCATTATTTCTCGTTGTCGCTCTAATTCTTGTAGTGCTTGTTTTTTATCCTTATCCGCTTTGTTAGCAGAAATGATCGAAGCAATACCCGTTATGGCCATTTCCAATCCTTGTTCTATTCCGTCTTGCCCGCTTGTTGGTGTAACATTGTATTTCTGCATCAAATTCGAATAATTTTGTTGAATTTGATTGTTGTATGCGTTGTATGCACTCTTTAATCCCTCCTGTTTTTCATTGAATTCTCGTTCTAATTCCTCAACGGAAGAATAATTCCCATTTAGATTCCTGTTTGCGTCAATATTATCATTCAATTTATTAAATGATTGCTGCATATAATAGGTTTGCAGTATGTTATTTACACCATCATCGACCAAGTTGGATAGATTTTGAATTTGTTGCTCACTCTGCTGGCGCTGTTGTTCAAGGTAGTTTTGTGTATCCTGAGCGGACCAGGTTGGTTTATTTGATGTTGAAGGAACTTGCTGATCAGTCGGAGACTGACTCGAGGATTGCGAACTATTTGAATTTTGCGAATTGACATTTGAAGCTGGGTCTTTTCCTTTCGGCACCGATCCTTGATCATCATTTTGAACTTGCTCTAATTGTTGCTTTGATTTGTCAACTATGTTTTGAAGTTTGCTAAGTAAATTCTGATCTTTTGGATTCTTGGCCAGTCCTTTTTCGGCCGTTTCCATGGCTTGTTTATAGGCTTTTGAATTGAATTGTTGAGTGGCATCTTTCAATATTTCTTCAACTTCACTATTCGTTTTTACATTTCTTTCATAATCGTTTATAGCGCTTTCTAATTCCAAAACTCCAAATAAAGAACTGTCCCATATTTTTGCATCCGTAATTCTTAATTCACCTGAATTTCGAGGACAGCTATTGGCGTTTTGATCTCCTTGTTGTATATTAAACATAACAAGTTGTATCTTTTGACAAGATGTACCGACAACGAATGCATCTATCGATAAGGCCTTTACACCACAATTTTTAAAATATGGGTAAAGAGAAGGTATTGAATTTGCAAAATACGTTTTACCGTTATAGGTATAGGATGTTAAACTAGGAACGGATATATCATCAACAGATACTTTCAAAGCCCCTATGGACACATCATACTCTAATTTAAGCCACAAATTTATATTTAATTCAAGTTTAGATGTTGTTAGCTTTAGAATCCATGGCTTTCTTTCTACCAATTGATAGTCGGCCAAAACGTTAAAATGCCACAAAAATGCAATAGTAAGTATCCAACGTAAAAGCATCACGATCAGTATATAAGGTTATATATAATATTTGGTCACGAACTCAAAAATATTAAAAAAACAAAACAAAATAACAAAGTGAAAAAAAAATAAAAAAGTTACAATTTTCACAAAAAAATCACAAAAAACACTAGCAATAAGCAATCAAAAAATAAATCCGGCTGTACGATTAAACTAGGTTTTGTTATTCAACATTAAATCCCTACATTAATTGCCTAAATTCTAGCGCTATGAAAACAATTGTACTTGCTTCATTTTTTTGTTTTTCTACTTTTTCATACAACTTTTCTCAAATCTGCACGGGTATTGATTCTCTCGGTAGAGCAGCAAATATGTACAGTATTGGAATTGTTGAAAGCAATACCATTGCCGTCAACAATGACCTAAACACGGTTTTGTTTGTCCATAGAAATGATGACGCTTTATTTGGAGGACATTCTGGTCAATTGCGCTACGACATATCTACTGATAATGGAGTAAATTGGACCAAAAATATAGGTCCATTAAATCCAAATTCTGTGAATGGAACAAATGCAGCACGTTACCCGAATGTTGCCATTCATAATCCGGCTGGAAATACAATTCCTAACAATGCTTATTTATCTTATTTGGCACCTACCGTTGCAGCGACATGGAGTGCACACGTTTCTGGGGTTCGCAAATTAAATGGGACAGGGAACACGGAGAATTACAATCAGGCAAACCTAACTTACTCGTATATTCCTCGTTCGATGTGCAAGGGAGCACCAGGAACCTACTGGGCAATTGACGCGGTGTATACAGGGGCGGCTTTCACCGGGTATCGAATTTTAAAAGGCGTTTGGAACGGCACAAATGATGTTATTTGGTCACAAAATGCACAACTAACTCCTCCATTTAGCACAGCGTTTGATGGTCAAAATCATATTTCAAGTTTTGCAATTGGTTTCGACCCAAGCGGACAAAAAGGTTGGGCATGCATGATTACTCATATTAATCAGGGTACTTCCAGCTATTCTTTTTAT
>JAHEMP010000250.1 GCA_024643585.1 Crocinitomicaceae bacterium
AAAGATTGTCTTTGATGACGTGAACATCCTTCACGAAATGCAAAACTTTTGTTTGTGCACCACCAGAACAGTGAACCATTCCATGGATTTCCGAACGATGAGCGTCTAATATTTTTTTGATAACAGGTGCATAGGTTCTCGTTGGCGATAATACCAATTTCCCAGCATTGATAGGACTTCCTTCTATTGAATCTGTCAATTCTTTGCTTCCTGAATAAACCAAATCTTCAGGCACACTTGGGTCGAAACTTTCAGGGAAATCTTTCGCCAAAGTTTTTGAGAAAACATCGTGACGAGCAGAAGTCAAACCGTTGCTTCCCATTCCGCCGTTGTATTCTTTTTCATACGTCGCTTGACCAAAAGAAGCCAAACCAACGATCACGTCGCCGTCTTGAATGTTGTGATTAGAAACCACATCCGAACGTTTCATTCTGCAAACAACTGTTGAGTCAACGATAATGGTACGAACCAAATCGCCGACGTCAGCCGTTTCACCACCTGTTGATTGTATGCCAATTCCTTGTGAACGCAAATCTGCTAAAAGTTCTTCTGTTCCGTTAATAATTTGAGAAATAACTTCACCCGTGATGAGGTTTTTGTTTCTTCCAATCGTCGATGAAAGTAAAATATTGTCTGTCGCACCTACACAAAGCAAGTCGTCGATGTTCATGATCAAAGCATCTTGAGCGATTCCTTTCCAAACTGAAACATCGCCCGTTTTTTTCCAATACATGTAGGCCAAAGCCGATTTTGTTCCAGCGCCATCAGCATGCATTACCACGCAATAATCCTCGTCACCCGTAAGTGAATCTGGAACTATTTTGCAAAATGCTTGAGGAAAAAGTCCTTTGTCAACGTTTTTAATTGCGTTGTGAACCTCTTCTTTTCCTGCTGAAACTCCTCGTTGTTGGTATCGCGTATCCGACATGTTTTGTGCTTTTTTTGAAGTGCAAAGATAGGGATTTTTTGACTATTTTCTTGATGTATTTGAATTAAATCCAGGCTTGTATTTTCTATTTGTTGACGGCAAAATGAAAATGCTTTCAAGCCGTTTTGTGAAGGAATAAACAAAACGGAGCGAATCGTTGTTATTACAGTAAATCAGCAACACTATGTTTTCTCTTTTCAAATCAAAGTTACCCGTAGAAAAATTAACGAAGCAATACCAAGATCTTATGGCTGAAGCGCATAAATTGTCGACGACCAATCGAACAGCGAGTGATGCGAAGGTCAAAGCAGCCAATGATATTCAAGATAAAATTGAAGCACTTTTAAAAGAAAAAAAGTAATGATTGCTTCGAGCGAGCTGAGTGAGTTGGATGTGAATCGCATTATAGAAATGGCGTGGGAAGACCGAACGCCTTTTGAAGCCATTGAATTTCAATTTGGCACTACGGAATCCGATGTAATTGCCATCATGCGCTCCAACTTAAAACGTTCTAGTTTTAAGTTGTGGCGAAAGCGTGTGAATACCGGCGTTAGTCAAAAACATTTGAAAAAACGAAGCGAAGAAATTTCTCGCTTTAAATGTTCTAGACAACGCACAATTTCAAGTAATAAAATAGCCAAGAGATAGTATTGGACTATTGACTAAAATTCCCTTTTTCATAGGCATAGGTTTTCTTCCCCAATTGAAGTTGAATACCTGCCTGAAAGATGGTATAAGAAGGGCGAGGAGATTTTTCTAAAAAATTTACACCTACACCATATTGTAGGAAAATTCTGTGAAATATAGGTCCAGTGTTCTGTGAAATCGTCATTCCAATATTGAAGTTGGGTTCCAAATAATTGCTCGTTTTTCTGCCTAAACTCGCCTTGTATTCTGCACTTACGTATAGGTTTGTGTACCAAAATCTATTTTTGTTCATGGACTGTTTCCATTGACTGACGGACGCAATGTTTGCGAATGACAAGGTCAAGAAATTGTATCTTCCTCTGATGGATGCGAATAGGGCAGAGTGGGCATGTACACCTGCTAGAAATTCCAAATCAACGTATTTTGTAGCCGCGAAAAGTCCCAAAGCGGCGTAAGGAATTTGCGTTTTGTTTTGAAAATGATAACCGAATTCAACAAAATTGTAAGCAGATATCTTCTTTGGACTGGGACCGCAAATGGATTTTTTATAGTCAAGGATTTTATTTTCTTGACAAACCGAGTCTTGATGGGCGATGAATTTTTTTGAAATTGGAGAAATCAAACCATTCTTATATTCTAAAAGTGTATAGAAGTAAGTTCCGTCTTTTTCTTCCCAAATGATTTCATTGTCCAAATTGGAAGTTTGAAAATAATCGGCGTCGGAATCAACAAATTCTTTCGGTACTCTGATTTGAATTTTGTTTTGACGAAAAATAGACGATTTGAATTGCAGGTTGTCCATGACATATTTATCGGTTTCCAATTTTAAAATCGACTTTTCGATTTCTAGGTTTTGCTGAAAATCTTCGTGGCAAGAGGTACACGGGCCATTTTCAATCGTGAATATCTTGAATTTTTCGAAATCATCCGTTGGTATTTCAGCACATTCTTTTTTCGCAGCCCACCAAGATTCACCTACTTTTTCAATTTTCCATTTCAAAGGGATAGCTTCGAATTTTCCCTCTTGGTTCAGTCTCCCAGCATACAAATCCGGTCTATTTTCGTTGACTTTTGAAATTGCTCGGGTCAATTGGGTTACGGATTTTTTACCCTTGTTCGAATCCGATCGATGACAGTTTAGAATTTCAGAATAAGCAACCTTGTAACAGCCTTTTGGGGTTTCCTTTTCATTTGCCGCAGGTTTTACTGGTTGTGAAGAGTACAGAACAACATTGATTTGACGGGTTGAGCCTTTCTTTTTTGGCCAATCGCCAGAAGTAGGTAAAATGGAATAAGTGGTGGAATTCTCTATTTTTCCGATAAAATATTTTTTCAATTTTCTAGACCGTAATTCGGTCGATCTAAAATTGGATAAAAAAGTACCGACGGAATCTGAATTTCCAATAAAGTGAATGGAATCGACGGTGCTAAAATCGACATCTTTTATCTCTTTTTGAAATGTTTTTAATGATTCTGAATTAGGTCGGTTCGCCCCAAAATTGTACGAAAACGTGAAGGTTTTCTGCGCTGAAAAATTCAAAGTCCAGAATAAGAGCGAAAGAAAAAATAGATAACGCATGTAGGTAATTTATAAAGTTCGCCCAACACGAAAATACAAAAACATTGTGCAAAATAAAAATGACAACACGATTGGCATCATGCTGTCATTTTTTAAATTCTTTACTGCCTAAAAATTATGCGTTTCGAATTATAGTTTTGAGAATTTCACGGTTTTTATTGAACCATTTTCGTTCGTGTATTTCAAGAAATATTGTCCTGCATTTAAGGCTGAGATGTTTATTTTAGTTTCAACTTCGTTCGAAAGAACACTATTGAAAACGCGACCTGAAATATCGAGTATATCAATTTTGCTGTTCGGAGCAATTCCTTTTACGGTAATTAAATCAGAAGCTGGGTTCGGATAAATTTTGATAGTCTTGTTTTCAATTTCGTTCACACTTATTAATTGCGAATCAAAAACACCCAAAGCGATTGAAGGCACCATATAACTTCCAAATCCAAGAACATAATAAGTTGAATTACTCGCAACAGGCGCTATCGGTTGTAAATAATGATCAATATTTCTTGTATAATCTACGCGATTACTGAAGCCGATCCAGAAATCATCATTCCATACATTGACGCAAGCCAAATAACGCTGATTGGCAATCAATTGAACGGGTATTTCAAAAGGAGCAAAAACCATAACCCCTTCTTGATTTGGACCAAAAAGG
>JAHEMP010000026.1 GCA_024643585.1 Crocinitomicaceae bacterium
CACGAGTTGCAGGATCTTTGTGCATTTCCAAAACTCGGATTACCAAATTCTTCTCATCAGAGTTCATATCAGATTTCTCCAACTCTGTTTTGAATCCTGCGTAATCTTCTCCACGTCCATCCATTTTGTAGATTTCTGTTTGACCTGCTTCGTTACCTGCTTTTTTAGCCAACTTCATTGAAGCGTCTTTTCCGGCTGTAGCACGGTCAGTTGATAAAGTATTGTTTTTATCTTCTTCTCCTTCTGGAGATGCGTAACCAATTACATCAATAGACTTGATTTTAATACGGTCATTTGTTTGAACACTTTTCATCCAAGCTTCAAGACCAACAACGTCAGATTCTTTCAATTCACTTGCTTTAACAACTGACTTACCTTTGTCATAGTTGATTTGTGCCATTGTTGAATTTTCAATAACTCTTTTGAAATTATCTTTCTCCATGGTAACGCGGTAATCCTTGTTCACCAATAATGGAGTAATGATCGTTCCTTTGCAAATTGACGTCTCATCAATTTGATCTTTTACTTTACCACCTTTAGATACAGTTCCTGTGATTTTCAATTCTGTATCTTCATACTCAGGTTTGTATGCTACTACATCATAGTAGGTCATTTTTCCACCTGGTTTGTATTGAATAACTGTACCATTTCCTGTAGCTTTTTCACCAAGAACGGTTACAGATTTCAACGCTGTGCTTCCGAGCATAGGTTGAATTTCAGCGCTCGCTTTTTTATTAATCCCTTTTTCTGGGAAAGTTATGTCTACTTGCACACGAACGGAGTCACCATGCATTTCAAGAGGGCAAGGTTTAACGTCGTATTTTAGATCTTTCAAAAGGTCACAACTAGTTAAAAGTGAACCTGTAACTGCTAGGAAAGCATAACCAAGTAAAGTTTGTTTTTTCATACCACTGATTTATATCATCATTTAAGAGTGCAATATTACAAAAAAAATGTCGCTTTTCACGTTCTATTAAACTAGAATAGAATATTTTCCTATTTTTTATCTCAAATTAAGACATTTGTTAAATTTAACAGATTAAGCAATTGTTGTGAAGTTAAACACGTGATGGGGTCAATTCTGGTTGGTGCTATTTCGGATAAAGGTATAAGCACAAAGTCCCTAGAACGATAGTTTTTATGCGGAATGGTTAAGAATTCATTGTTAAATACAAGGTTATCAAAAAGAATAATATCAATATCTATGCACCTAGATTCATAGCCGTTATTTTTTTTTGGCTTTCTTCCCAAATCCAATTCAATTTTTTTTATTTTTTCTAGCAATACCATAGGCGATATTGTTGTTTTAATTTGAACAACAGTATTTAAAAATTGAGTTTGAGACTCAAATCCTTGAGCTTCGTTTTCCAAATTTGTGGCTACTTTTTGAACCTTTCCAATTTCCGTTTCAATTTTGGAAATTGCTAGTTTAATATTTTGCTCTCGGTTGCCCAAATTGCTACCCAATGACAATAGTATGTCATTTTCTACTTCCATTCGAAGGTGTTAACCATTTTAATAAGATCTTCTTTCAGGTAATCCAATGTTGGTTTGAGTGAATCGTAATTTGGTTTTGAATTTAGATAAACTACGCCACTCACGAATCTGCTTGTCGAATCTGTTAAATAAAATTGAAAAGGCGTAGCAACATCTCCTTTGAGTTCAAAAAAGGTTCCATACACTTTTTTCTGAGGCTGAATAATGCGGGTGTCTTCAATCGCAGTCGCTTTTAATTTGTGCTCATCCACTTTGTCATTCGCGAAATTTACATAAGAACCTAAACTTTCTTTCATTTCTATATACGAGAAATGGATTACTCCTTTAACCGGACCTAAATCTATATCCTTGTGACAATTTTCTGCGGAGACTTCCTTGACAATGTATGATTTTGCTTTTTCAAAAGAGTAAGGGCATCTGTCGGTAAACAATTCGTATTCGTGTTTAGGTAAATCTGTTCGCAAATAGGATGGAGGTTTGGGAATTAAAATTTCATTTCCACCGCAAGAAAAAAGAGTAGTTAATATTAAAATAAAAGCAAATATTTTATTCATTCTTCACTTGCTTTAGGTGTAATGATACGAACCATTTTTATTCTTCTTTTGTCGGAAGTTTCTACGATTAATTTAATTTCGCCTACCATGAAACTTTCTTTGTTTTTTAGGATGCGTCCAGCATTTTCGACTAAAAATCCTCCTAGCGTTTCAGCATCTCCTTTTATTTCTTCAAAGTCTTTTCCATCAACTTCAAGTACCTTGTAAACGTCTACCAAGGCTGTTTTTCCCTCAAATCGGTAAGTGTTTTCGTCGATTTTCGTAAAAACAATTTCGTCAGTATCAAATTCGTCAGTAATATCACCGACTATCTCCTCGAGTACGTCTTCCAATGTACAAACTCCGCTAGCTCCGCCATATTCGTCAACGACAACAGCCATGTGCATTTTTTTTGATTGAAATTCTTTCAATAAATCGTCAATCTTCTTATTCTCAGGAATGAAAAAAGGCAATCGAATGAGGTCTAACCATTTTATATCTTTGCCTTCACTGTTTAAAAAAGGGAGTACGTCTTTTACATATAATAAACCGATAACATTGTCAAAAGAATTCTCAAATACTGGGATTCTTGAATAACCAGATTCCAAAATAATTTCCATTATTTTTTTATAATCAGATTCTTTATCAATTGCCACAACGTCCATCCGAGGACGCATAATTTGCCGAACTTCCGTATTGCCAAATTTCACAATGCCTTCCAAGATACGGTGTTCACCATCGCTTGTGTTTTCTTCCTTTGTCAGAGCTAACGCTTGTTCAAGTTCATCACTTGATATTTTTACGCCTTTCTTTTTTGCTCTTTTGTGAATAAAATTGGAACCATTTACCAAAAAGTTTTTAATCCAATTTATAGGAGGAGCTGAACTTAATATTGACAATGGCGTTGCCATCCTTTTGGCAAATGTTAAAGCATTTTTTGTAGCATATATTTTTGGGATTACTTCTCCAATGAGCAACAACAATAGAGTGATAACGAAAACTTCCAATATTAAATGAAAAGTAGATTCTTTGTCATTTGGAAATGCTTGATTTAAAATGGAGCTAGACAAAATTACAATACCGACATTCACAAAATTGTTTGTAATCAGTATGGTAGCTAAAAGCTCCTGAGGTTTCTTCATTAAAGAGAAGGCAGTTTTTCCTCCTTTGCTTTCGTCAGATTTTAATTTTTCTTTTTCATTTGGTCCCAAAGAAAAATACGCAGCTTCAGATCCTGAAATTAATGCAGAAATTAGTAGTAAAACAGCTACGACAATTATTAAGGCAATGACTTCTGAGGAAAGACCAGAAAGTTGACGGCAGACCAGAGGGTCGATTAAAGAATTTATAGGAGGATTTGTCATCTGCGATTAAAAAGGTAAATCATCATTTTCGTCATCTTTGAAATCTTTTAACGCGTCAGGCGATGAAGGCGTTCCTTGATTGGAATAATTTGGCTCGTTATTCGTTTTCTCAGAGTTTTCAGGTCGTGACAGTATGGTTAACTGGTCAGCAAGAACTTCAGTTGTGTACCTTGTCGCTCCTTCTTTATCTTGCCAAGAACGCTTTTTTAAACGACCTTCGACATATATTTTAGTTCCTTTTTTTAGATATTTCTCTGCTACTTCGGCTAAACCGCGCCAAACGACAATATCATGCCAGTCAGTGGTTTCTCTTCTTTCACCAGATGTTTTGTCTGTGTATGATTCTGAGGTTGCAATTGGGAAATTTGCTACAGTTGCTCCGTTTTCCAAATGTCGAACTTCTGGATCCTTGCCCAGATTTCCTATTAGGATCACTTTATTTACTGTACCAGCCATATTTATTGTTTCTAAATATTAATAAATACAAATATAGTAATTAGCATGTAAGAAGTGTGTTTTTTAGGTATATAGACTTATTCTTTTAGTTTCAAATAGTCTACCAGTGGTTTTGGAAAAGGGTACAGATACAAGTCGCTATTATTCACCCACTTTAAATCTTCATGTTCTATTTTTTTGCCCAAATTGATTTGATGAAATTTAATATTTAACTTTTGATGACTTAGAAGGTGCTCAATTGGCTCGGAAACAGTATGCTGAATAATGCGCGCACTGTACTTTTGGGTGACCAAATTAGGAATTTCCCCATCGTTCATATCCGTCATTTCAATCAAAGGTAATTGGTACAAATGTTGCCAAATGTCTTTTTTTAACCTCTGTTCTATTAAAACATCTTCTCCTGACTGAATATGCAAGAAATGTAAGTATCGTTTTCGAACAGCTGTTTTTTTTGATTTTACTGGCAGAGATTCAAAATTTTTCGCTTTAAAACTTGCGCAATGTTGAACCACAGGACAAGAATCGCATTTTGGAGATTTTGGCGAACAAACAAGCGCGCCTAATTCCATTATGGCTTGATTATGACTTGCAGGATCCGAAAGAAACAAAAAGTCTTGAGCCATTTCACGAAATTCTTTTTTACCTTTTGTACTATCTATGGGTGTTTCCCAATTGAAAAGTCGACTCAGTACACGAAAAACGTTTCCATCCAAAACAGCTTGGGGTTCATTAAAGGCAAACGATGAAATAGCCGAGGCCGTATAGTCGCCAATCCCTGGAAGTTCAATTATTTCCTTGTAGGTATTGGGAAAAACCGAATTGTGTTTTAAATGGACAAGTTTTGCTGCCTTGTGAATATTTCTAGCTCTAGAATAATACCCTAAACCTTGCCATAGCTGTAAAACCTGCTGCTCATCTGCTAAAGCCAGTGCTTTGATGTTAGGGAAATTATTTATAAATCGCTCATAATAGGACATGCCCTGGTTAACTCTCGTCTGCTGAAGAATGATTTCAGATAGCCATATTTTGTATGGGTCTTTGGTTTTTCTCCAAGGAAGATCGCGTTTGTTTTTATCGTACCAGTTGATAATTAGCTCGTTGATATTTTTTGACATCTTTAAAAAAAAGTAAAAATTAACTCATTTTGATTGTGATTAATCATTTAAGATTGATAATTTTGCAGTCGAATTTTACAAGGATAATTACAAATTAAAGAATTTTAAAATGACAAAGGCGGATATCGTTAACAAAATTGCATCTGAGACAGGGTTGGAAAAAAATGAAGTTTTAAGAACTGTTGAATCTATGATGTCGAACATCAAATCTTCATTGTCAAACGGTGAAAACGTTTACTTAAGAGGTTTTGGAAGCTTTATTGTTAAGGAAAGAGCAGCGAAAACAGGTCGTAACATTTCGAAAAACACAACAATTTTGATTCCTGCACATAACATTCCTTCATTTAAGCCGGCAAAAACGTTTGTTGAAGAAGTGAAAACAAAAGTGACTGTTAAATAAGGATTTTAACATAGAATTGATTAAAAATCAATTTTAAATTATTATTTTTGCACTCCCGTTGAGAAGCGGGAGTGTTTTTTTATCTGTAAAACAGATATTTAGATTTAAGTCAAATTAATTAAAATATATATAATATGCCAAGCGGTAAAAAAAGAAAAAGACATAAAATGTCTACTCACAAGAGAAAGAAAAGACTTAGAAAAAACAGACATAAGAAAAAGAAATAATTTTCTTATCTTAACTTCCTGCTCGGCTCCGGCCGGGCTTTTTCTAATTTAAATTAAGCTTTCGTGAGTTTAGAACTAGTAGTTGACGCCCGAGAAAATGGCGTCTGGCTTGCTTTGCTAAGAGACGGAAAGCTTATTGAAATCCAAGAACAACACGGCGCACCTGACTTCGCAGTTGGTGATATTTATTTGGGAAAAGTACGTAAAGTAGTCCCAAGTTTAAATGCTGCATTTGTTGATGTGGGTTATGAAAAAGATGCCTTTCTCCATTATTTGGATTTAGGACCTCAATTTCAATCGCTCAATAAGTTTACCAAAGAAACCCTTAAGGGCAAGCAAAATGTATCGGATCTACTTTATTTTAAGCCAGAAAAGGACATCGATAAGGATGGAAAAATTAATGATGTCGTTTCGGCGTCTTCTAATATTTTAATCCAAATTGCAAAGGAACCTATTTCGAGCAAGGGGCCACGTTTGTGTGCAGAAATAACCCTAGCAGGTAGGTATTTAGTGC
Source organism: Crocinitomicaceae bacterium (assembly GCA_024643585.1). Lineage (GTDB taxonomy): Bacteria > Bacteroidota > Bacteroidia > Flavobacteriales_D > Crocinitomicaceae > UBA2040. The sequence goes on from JAHEMP010000026.1 coordinate 6,107, forward strand.
TCGTACCTTTTTCTGATAAGATTTCGATTTCACAGAAAATTAAAAATTCTGATGAAAGAAAAAGACTAAAGGACCTTATGGAAAATATTAAACCAAAAAACTTTGGTGTTATTATCCGTACGGTTGCTGAAAATAAAACGGTTGAATTGTTGGATCAAGATTTGAAAAATCTTACCGATAAGTGGAAAAACATGCATTCTAATTTAAAGAATGCTGTTCCTCCAAAACGTGTTTTGGGTGAAATGAATAAGACTTCATCCATGTTGCGTGACCTCCTTAATGCGGATTTCTCAAATATTCATGTCAATGACAAACTTCTGGGCGAAGATATTTCTGGTTTTGTGGCCGATATAGCTCCTGGAAGAGAGAAAATTGTTAAGGTTCATGATAATAGAATCAACATATTTGAAAAATTTGGTGTCAATAAGCAAATAAAAATGCTTTTTGGCCAAAAAGTACCTCTTCCTTCAGGAGGGTATTTGATCATTGAGCACACTGAGGCCATGCACGTTATTGACGTAAACAGTGGGAACAGAAAAGGGGCTGATGGTCAAGAAAACAATGCCTTGGCAACCAATGTTGAAGCAGCAGAAGAAATAGCTCGTGTTTTGCAATTGAGAGACATGGGAGGTATAGTAGTTGTAGATTTTATTGACATGCACACGCGTGAAAACAATAAACATTTGCATGAAAAAATGAAGGAATTTATGAAAGGCGATCGTGCCAAACATAATATCCTTGCTCCTTCAAAATTTGGTGTGGTTGAGATTACTAGACAACGTGTTCGACCAGAAACTGAAATTATAACAGCTGAGAAGTGCCCTACCTGCAATGGTACAGGGGAAGTTCAAGCTTCGATTCTTTACGCGGATGAAATTGAAAGTAAATTGAAATATTTATTGGAAGACCGCAAAGAAAAAGGCTTAACCCTCAAGGTACATCCTTACTTGGCTTCCTACTTCACGAGTGGTATTTATTCCAGACAGGTGAAATGGTATTTGAAATACAAAACTTGGGTAAAAGTGAAAGCGATTACCGCAAATAATTTATTACAATATTCTTTTGTAAATAAAAAAAATGAAGAAATTACGCTCTGATGAATCAATCAGAGCGTTTTTTTTCTTTTGAAGAGGCCAAATCCAAAATCGAATATTGGTGTGCCTATCGCGACCGCTCCGTTTATGAAACTCATTCCAAACTTGAGTCTTACGGTCAAAACCAGGAGGATATCCATAAAATCATCGACTATTTAAAGGAATATAATTTTTTGGATGACGAAAGGTTTGTCAACTCTTTTGTATCGGGAAAATTTCGAATAAAGAAATGGGGCAAAAAGAAGATTTACGCAAGTTTGATTCCTAAAAAAGTAGATAAAAACTTGATTGCAGAAGCTTTTCAATCGATAGATGATGATGCCTATTTTGAAGTTATTGGTGAGCTAATTGATAAAAAATCCAGATTGCTGCATACAGAAAAAGACGTTTGGAAAAAGAAAAATAAAATTCTTCAATATCTTCTTGGTCGTGGTTTTGAGTATGATTCGGTGACAACTGTACTTTCTAAAAAACAACTATAGCTTTTCTTTTTATTACTGTTTCTAGATTTTTTTCATACCGTATTTCAACTTGGTACATGCCTGTTTCGAGATCGGGACAAAATGAACTGTAGTTTTGTTTTTCAATATTGGTCGAATAAACCAGTTTGCCAGAAACATCAATAATTCTGATGAGCATTTCTCCTTTGTAGCTCTCATTTACGAATATGGTGAGATTTTCTCCAGATTTTATAGGGCTGGGATAGACTTGAAAATCGGTTTCATTTCGGTTTTTAAACACCTCTCGATCAAATTGAAATAGAAATAGTCCATATTTTCTATCACTAGCAATAATCCTTTTTGAAGGTAGCTTTGAATAAACTCCCCATAGTCCATTCATTTTGTTTGTGTTATCATCAGGATACGTATCGTAGAAAGCTATTTCCTCGACGGGTGAGCTCCTATAATCATAGATTCTTAAGCCTAAGTTGTAATAAGCGACAAAGGCAAATCTATCGTCTAACATAATATTATGAGGCACGCTTCCTTGGTTGAAATCAGTTCCAAAATAAGATTCAATAATTATGTTTCCATTTTGATCAAATCGACATTTTTTAAGTTTCTTGCCAGGTGTTTCATCGGCAAAGATATATACATCGCCACTTGGATTTAAATCGCCTTGATGATTATAACCTTGTTCTTGATAAATTGACATATTCTGCAGGAACAGTGGATTTCCTGGATTAGAAAAGTCATACCGTCTTAGACCGTCAAATCCACAGTTTAGAATTGCTACATTGTTCCGAATGAGACCATCATGTACATTTGGTATATCATTAAATCCTCCAAAAACAAGTGTAGGGTTTAGCGGGTCAAGAAGCGAAAATACTCGCATTGAATGTTGGGCAGAAGGATTGCCGTTTGTTATAAGTGTTTGACTGAAACAGTATAGCAATTGATTGGCACTATCGATAGAAATATTATGGTTTCTCCCAAAGTTTATATCCAAATCAGCTGCTAAATAAACAGAGTCAGACAAAAAGCTCAAATCAATGATTTGCAAAGAACTCTCGCCTTCATCGCAAACAGCGTAAAGATAATTTTTGTAGGTTTTGTAATCCCTATGGATGACGTTTGCATTCGAAAACCGACCCTTTATAAAATCTATTTCAACAAGTTTGTTGTCAGTAGAAATTTGAAAAATGTGGGTTCCTTCGGAGCTGCCAATTACTGCATATTCGTTATTTCCTTGCACAAAACCGTAACATTCATTGTAACGATTCTGGAGTGAGTTGGTAATTAGTTCATCATTTTTCCAATTATCTAAAAGTTCAATATTGTTATAGGATTGAGCAAGGACGGAAAGATGTAACAAAAACAACGAAACCAATAGGTACCTCATACCACAAAAATAGTGAAATGTGATGTTGTTATTCAAAGCTTTTAGCCAAATGTCAGTATGATTGACTTAAATATTTCTATTTTTACTTTCTTAAACACTCAAAGACGTGCCAAAAGCATTAATAATAATTCCGACCTATAATGAAATCGAGAATATTCGGCTTATGATTAAGCAGGTTATGGGATACTCATTAGGTTACCATTTATTAATCATTGATGATAATTCACCTGATGGCACAGGAAATGCCGTTAAAGAACTTCAAAATGAGTTCAAAGAGAGATTGCATTTGATCGAAAGAAGCGGAAAATTAGGTTTGGGCACGGCATACATTGCTGGTTTCAAATGGTCAATGGAAAACGAGTACGACTTTACTATTGAGATGGATTGTGATTTTTCTCATAACCCAGATGACGTTGAGCGCTTAATTAAAACCGCGGAAAAAGGTCCTTACGATCTAGTAATAGGTTCCAGATATTGTAAAGGGGGAGAAGTTGTGAATTGGCCCTTGGGCAGAAAATTGATGTCGTTTTATGCTTCCGTTTATGTTCGCATGGTACTATGGATTGGAGTAAAAGACACGACAGCAGGATTTAAGTGTTATCGAAATACGGCTTTGTCAAAATTAAATTTGGACAGAATACCTTTCAAAGGGTATGCCTTTCAGATATACATGAAATATCAACTAATAAAAAAAGGGTTTAGCTATATTGAGATACCAATTACTTTTAAAGATAGGGAATTGGGAAATTCAAAAATGTCGAGCGGTATTTTCAAAGAGGCATTTATTGGGGTTTTGAAAATGAGATTTATGAAATTATGAAGTATCTGTTAAAGAATGGAACGATAGTAAATGAAGGGAAGAGCTTTCAGGCGGACCTATTGATAGAAAATGAGAGAATTTCAAAAATTGCACCTTCCATAACGGTTGAAGGCAATTGTGTTGAGATTAATTGTGAAGGAAAGTATGTTTTACCTGGTTTCATTGATGATCAGGTTCATTTTCGAGAGCCAGGCTTAACCCATAAAGGCAACATTTATTCTGAGTCAAGAGCAGCTGTTGCGGGTGGAATTACCTCATTTATGGAAATGCCGAATACCGTTCCAAATGCGCTAACACAAGACTTATTAGAAGACAAATATCAAATTGCTTCTAATTCATCACTTGCGAATTTTTCCTTCTTCATGGGGGCTTCGAACGATAATATTGAAGAAGTTCTGAGAACAAATGATAAAACGGTATGTGGAGTTAAGATTTTTATGGGGTCGTCAACTGGGAATATGTTGGTCGATAACGAAAAAGTATTGTCCTCCTTGTTTTCAAAAGTCGATATGTTGATAGCTACACATTGCGAAGACGAAGCTACGATAAGAAGAAACACCGAAATTTTCAAAGAAAAATATGGCGAGAACATGCCGATGAAATTTCATCCAGAAATTCGATCGGAAGAAGCATGCTATCTGAGCTCAAGTCGAGCAGTTGACTTAGCAAAGAAACACGGTACGCGATTGCATGTTCTGCATATTTCAACCGCTAAAGAAATTGGTTTGTTTGATACGCATATTCAATTAAAAGACAAAAAGATAACGGCTGAGGCTTGTGTTCACCATTTGTGGTTTAGCGATAAAGATTATGAAACCAAAGGCTCACTTATCAAATGGAATCCAGCGGTGAAAACTGAGGAGGATAGAGAAGGCATCTGGGCAGGTGTGAGATCAGGAGCAATTGATGTTTTTGCAACAGATCATGCGCCTCATACCAAAGAAGAAAAAGCCAATATGTATTTTAGTGCTCCTTCTGGTGGTCCATTGGTACAGCATGCCTTAATAGCATTGTTGGAAAAAGTAAAACAAGGATACCTTTCTATTGAATTGATGGTGGAGAAAATGGCCCATGCACCAGCGACTTTATTTGCTATTGAAAACAGAGGTTATCTGAGAGAAGGCTATTTTGCAGATGTCGTTGTTGTGGATCCAAACACATCCCTTACAGTAAATAAAAGCAATCTCCTCTATAAATGCGGTTGGTCTCCTTTTGAAGGAACTACCTTTTCGAATTCAGTGGATTCGACATTTATCAATGGACGTTTGGCCTATTCTTCTGGTAAAATTATAGAAGGTGAAAGCGGAAAACGGTTATCATTCGATAGAAAATGAAAATACTTAAATCAGCTTTGATTGTTTCTTTTTTAATTTCCTGTAGTTCTGAAATTAAAAAACCAAGTCCTCCTAAGGATGTAGTTCCAAAAACAAAATTGGTTTCATTAACTAAAGAATTACTGCTATTGGAATCGCATGTGGAGCTATCCTATGGTCAATTAAATAAATTTTACAAAGTCTTGGATCAATCTTCCGATTATCTTTTTCAGAAATACGATATTTCGAGAGATAGGTATTCTCGGACAATTGACTATTATGCAAGTGATCAAGATAAAATGACTTCCTTGTATCAGGAAATATTGGATAGTTTAAATATCGAAAACAGGAATTAATTCCAATACATTTTATTTACGAATTGGAGAATTTACATGATTCTTCGATTATAGAATATACCTTTTAATTTTATTGAAAATCATATAAAATAAAAAAGCCCTCTCGGATAACCGAGAGGGCTTTGCATTTAAAGTGTATTCTTATTGTTTAACTAACATGTTAGTCATAATAGTTGTATTATCAGAAACGATCGTTACATAATAAACTCCAGGAGCTGCATTTGTAATATCGATTGCATCTTTGTGTAAACCGTTGATAGAACCTAAGTTTTTAACGAAAATTGACTCGCCAAGAACGTTAGTTACTTGAATTTCAACATTCATATCTTGGTTCATATCAAAGTCAACTTGGAAGATACCTGTAGAAGGATTTGGATAAACTGCAATAGTTCCCAATCCTGCTATTTCTTCTAAACCAAGAATTGATGCCAATACTGAGTCTCCAACTGTAGTTGTACCACAAGCATTAGTCACTGTTAAAGTAACGTAATACATTCCTGGATTCGTATAGATATGAGTTGGGTTTTCTGCAGTAGAAGTTCCACCGTCACCAAAGTTCCAAGCATATGTTGTAGCTCCACCACTAGTTGATGTATTCGTTAAATCTACAGTCATGTAACTATTGAACTGAGTAAAGCTGGCTACTGGCGCGGTATTTACCGTGATAGTAACAGACTCAGAACCTGAACCACATGCGTCCGTAATATTCAATGTATACGTTCCACTGGTTGTTACAACCAATGTATCATCTGTTGAACCACCTGTCCAACTGTAAGTTGAAGCTGGCATAGTAGAAGTTAAAATTGCTGAACCACCAGTACAGAATTCAGTTGAACTTGCATTCAAGAATCCTGTGTAAGACAATGCAGATGCAGTTACAACAACTGTATCAAATGCAATACCGCATACACCAATAACACTTACTGTGTACGTTCCAGGGGAAGTAACACACAATTGATTTGTAGTATCACCCGTTGACCAAAGAATGTCATCTGCAGGAGCACCAGCATATAAACAAACTGTTTCACCTGTACAAACCAAAGCATCTGCACCTAAGAAACCTGGAAGTCCAAGTGGAGCGAACTCATCAGCACCGATGTCTGGAGTTGTAGCGTTTCTTGATTGACCGTCGATATCATCTGTGATAATTGCCAATGGAGTACCTGCATTGTTCAATGAATCTGAACATACGTGTAAATCGAAATCAGAATAGTATCCTGGATCAACACTTAAGCCACTTGCATCATAAGATGAAACTGTTTGCCAGTTTGCCAAGGTTGCACAATTTGTACCGTCAAAATTAGCAACATTAGCTCCGGTTGTGTATAAGTTATTGTAATCCATACTGTTTACTGAGTACGATCCAAGAATATAAGCTGCATAACCTCCACCGTAATTAGTAAGTGAATTATTCGCTAAGTTGTTAGCTCCACCACCAGATATATAATACGCTCGAGACGTAGTTGTTCCTGACGCAACTGTAATTGAGTTGTTGTAAATATCGAAGAAGCCTGAAGAGAACATTGCTAATCCGTAGATAGCGTTTCCTGTACCACCATTTCCAACTGAAATCATGTTGTTTGAAATAGAAGCTCTTCCTGCAGAGGTAGCATCCATATTTCCAAAATACATACCATAATACCAGAAAGATGTAGCATTACTTTCGATGTTGTTTTTATCAATTTTAGACGCTTTATCTAAATAGTAACCATACATACCGTATCGGAAGTTGTACGTTGAGTTTCCAAAAATGTGGTTACCAACAACTTCGATACCTTCTTGGTAATACAAATAAAGACCAGCATAATAGTTGTTTTCGAATTCATTGTTTTTAAATGAACCACCCATCTCTAAAGAAGTGATACCACCACCATACCAATACGCACCGTAGGATCCTCCTTTAATGGTATTTCCTTCGAACGTGTTGTAATTGTCATTGCCTCCATTAGAGAAAATTACAGCTATGTTAAAGCTAGTTGTATTGCTAGATTGGGTTTCCAACAAACAATCGTAGAAAGTATTGTGGTCTGAACCTCCACCGATTGAAATAACACGACCAAATGATGTGCTTGAATTTCTCAAAGTCATTTTCTCAAAGTGGAAGTAATCTGCGTTGTTCAACAAGACAACATAGTTGTTTGCTGTTGCAGCAGCTCCAAAATCGAAGGTAACGCTGTCTCTATCTCCAACTTCAGAACGGAATGTAACAGTATTTGTAGCGTTCATTCCAATAACTTGACCTAAATCAAATTGGTCATAGTATGTACCTGATCGGATATCAAATGTAGTTGGACCACAAACACCTGCGAAATTTAATGCATTGATTGCCGTAAGGATATCTGGGAAATCTGGAGTAGCCCCACCAACTGTGTACACTCCACTCATTCCTGATAATAAATTATTTATTGAACTTTGGTCGTTATAAGCTCCTGAAGGATTTTCAATAACACCATTCGGGTTGGATGTCCAAACCGCCAAATCATCACCAGCTCCATAAGCAACTGTACCTACAAATACCGTAGTTGATCCAAGTGGTGGAATTGATCCTGTCCAGAATCCTGGTGTTTGAACAACCGAGTTCCAACTCCAGTTGATAGAAGCAGAAGTCAATGTATCCGTACCATAGTTAAACAAAGTAACAGTTACTGTATCATTAAAATTACAAGTTGGAACAACTGGATTAATGAATCCAGAAATACCAGCGTCATTCGCTAACGGAGCAGCAATGTTTACAAGATAATCCTCTGTTTCACCCCAGTTGTAGCCAGTGCTACCACAAGG
>JAHEMP010000251.1 GCA_024643585.1 Crocinitomicaceae bacterium
AACCTTGGAGGTTTAAAGTAATGACGGATGAAGCGCTTTTAAGTTTGAGCGAGTTTATGGTTAAAACCTACAAAGAAATAACGCCCTTGGAAAGTCAAAGTGAGCTTAAACTTTCTAAAATGGCCAATCGTCCATTGAAAAGTTCGGCTGTGATTGCAATTTGTATGGAAAGGCAAGCCACTGAAAAAGTTTCTGAGCAAGATGAAATGCTGGCCGTTGCATGTGCGGTTCAGAATATGCATTTAACGTGTACTGCTTATGGCTTAGGCGGATTTTGGGCAACACCAGGTTTAATAAATAGCTCCCAAGCAAGAGCCTATTTCAATTTAGGTGAGAAAGACAAATGTTTAGGTTTGTTTTTCTTGGGCTACCCAGCCGGCGAATGGCCAAAAGGACAACGAAAACCAATAGAATATATTACGGAATGGAGAACCCTGTAGATCACACGATTGATTTGGGTTTTGTTAACTATGTGCAACATCCAGAAAATAAAAATTACGTAGTATTTCGTTTTGCCGATTCGAACCGTGCGGAAAGTTTTGAAACTACCTTGAAAGATCAAAAGATTTGGTTTGAGAAAGGGGAAGAACAAAAACGTAATAAGCCTTACTTCATGTTTGCGGTGCATCACAGCGATTTTAAAAAAGTCGAGCAAATAAACTATGATGTCGAGGCTAAGCACAAAAAACCAATCATTCCTTTCAAAGGATTGCGATGGTCGTTATTTGTTTTTTCACTATTTGTCATGATTTTAGCAACTGTGGGATATTGCAAAGCGCAAAATAAAATACATGAATCAACCGTTCAAACACATCAATAAAGAACCGCGAATAAATTAATATATTTCGTTAATTTCAATGAAAATATCTCTATGAAGCATTTTTTTTCATTTTTCTTGTTCCTCTTTATTTTTTCAATTGTTCTAGGGCAAGAGGTTAGAGAGAAAAGAGAGAAATTCCCAACTCATTTTGCATTTCAATTTCGTGGTTTAATTCCAAATAAATTTTCAGAACCCAGAACGAACGAGGTGTCCAACGACACCTTAACTTCCTCAATTACTCAAAATTATGGTTTTTCGTTTGGTGGGATAATACGCAGAAGGTATACGGATAGATTGGGAGTAGAGGTAGGATTGAATTTAAGCAAACGCTACTACGGCGTTTCTACTTCCGTTCCTGATAGCAATTTGTCTTTTGATAAATCTTTCGCTTTTACCACTTTCGAATTGCCACTTAATGGTTTGGTATTCATAAAACTATCAGAAAAGGTATTCACAAATGCTGGACTTGGTTTTTCAGCTATTTATAAACCCTCAAGCGTAAGTACGGATGGTACTGGAGGATTTAAAGAAGGAAGCAATGAATTTTCTATGGCGGGCATCATTGAAAATAAGTTCAATTTTAATATAAATGCTCAACTTGGATTTGAATATGAAAGTGAAAAAAATGGAAAATTCTATTTAGGTGGATCCGCACACATTCCAACCAGCCACTTGTTCACGTTCGTTTCTATTTATGGAATATCAAATAGTGATATTGCAACGGCCGTGACATATGAGCAGCGTTCCCCTTTCTTTACCATTGATTTAAGATATTATTTTCCTACAATACGAAACAAAGGAGATCAACCGTTAAAAGGTCCAATAGAATAGATGATTCCTAAAAAAGCACAAGAATATATTGTTAAACTAGGTTTGACAGCTCATCCAGAGGGTGGTTTTTACAAAGAAACCTACAGAAGTGAAGCAGAAATAGGCAATAGAAATTTAATGACGAGCATTTATTTTCTAATTACATCTAACAATATATCTCGTTTTCATAGAATAAAGAGCGACGAAATGTGGTATTTCCACGATGGAAGTCCGCTTTCTGTTCATACGCTATCGAAAGAAAAAGGTCATCAAATCCACAAAGTGGGTTTGGATTTGTCAAAAGGAGAGTCGCCACAATTATTAGTGCCAGCTAATACTATTTTTGGAAGCACGCTCGAGGTAAAAGATTCCTATTCCTTAGTTTCTTGCACTGTTTCACCTGGATTTGATTTTGCTGATTTCGAACTTTTTGACACCGATTTCCTTCTAAATATGTTCCCAAAAAATGAAGAAATAGTTCGAAGAATGAGCTAAAACACCCGTTTTCAAAGTACTCATTTAATAGTTTTTTAAAAAAAAATATCAGAAATTGTGGTATTTATCACAAAAAAATGAGTAAATTGTGAAATCATAAGCGCGGAAAATACTCATTTTCTTATTTCCTTTCACTGAATTTTAGGTTAATTTTTAAATTTTTGGGTCATGGAAAGAATATGTAATTTCAGAATTCGCACCATCACAGTAAAATCCTTTTCAAAGAAAATTTTGCTATTCCCAGCTTTATTACTACTTAGTTCTACAATATTGATGGCTCAATCAGAATCATCAATAAAGCCTGAATCTGAATTGATCGGATTTTTTGAAGGCTCTGCCAGCGTGAAAAACACGAATATCGAATATGCAGATAATGTTATTTCAAAAACTATTACTTTGGTTTTGCCTAAAAATGAAAATATCTTTGGCATTAATCAAGTAAAGAAAGTTTTAAAAGGTTCATTTCCAGATGAAAATGTAATTTTTTCAAATGGAATAAGCGAGTTAGGAGCCGGAATGTATCTGATTGATGCGATTGAAGCTGGACCTGAAAATACAAGAGTTTCATTGTCTATTGTTATTTTCGATTTGGAGAATCCGACTTTAGAATGTCCAGAGGATATCGTTGTATATCTAAAAAATGGAGAAATGGAAGTTAAAGTTGATTATGAGGCAAAATCCACGGATAATGTTTCTTCGGAAATCGCATATTCCATTCCGCCTGGAACATCTTTTAAGGAGGGAATACATTCTATTAAAGTACAGGCATACGATCCATCTGGAAATGTAAAAACGGGAAGTTTTCATGTAATCGTTAAAGCCAGTGAAACTGAAAATCCAATTCATACAAAACTGGAAATTCGCAACGAACTTTCAGTTTCTCCGAATCCTGTCATGAGTGGAAATGAGAAATTAATTTTTTCTTTTCTTTCTTATGAAACGCAAGAGATGTCATTTCAAATTATTGATGAGAGCGGAAAGATTTTGCTAACGCAAAATTTCATTTCCGAAAATGGACGGAATGAGCGTTTCGTTGACTTGACAAACATGAAGGGAGGTTCCTATTATCTGCGACTTCTGGACAAAGAAAACAGGGTGTCTCAAAAATTATTTGTTATACACTAAAAGATAAAAGGCAATTGGAAAGTTGAATAAATATCTACATAATTATTCAACTTTCCTTTTCTCTTTTTAGTACTTTTTTATGAATGAAACCTATTTATTCGGTTTATCAATTGCCTTCAACAATGTTTTGAAATCGTCGCTATCTAAGTTGTAAGATACTGGAGCGTAGTTATAATAAACAGCCTCACCCGACTGACCCTCAAAAACAGTAATGTATTTATCGGTGCTACTTCTCACATAAGAAAGATAATAGATCGGGTCGTTAGATGTTAAAATTAACTCAGTAAGTTCTTCAATTGGCAACACCTTATATTTATAAGGGTACTTCTTTAGCAAATCATCTTCAGATAATCTTTTGCTCTCGTCTCCTGAGAATTTGTTGAATTTGACTAGTTCATAATCTGGAATATACAAAGTCTGTTTTTTCAACAAAGAAATATCCGTGTACTCATTTTTAGTAAACAACCAATGTTCTTCCCCTTTGTCAAGCTGATTGTCGACATATTGTA
>JAHEMP010000252.1 GCA_024643585.1 Crocinitomicaceae bacterium
CCATGCTCTGGAGAAGGCATGTTCCGTAAAACTCCTCAAGCTCGCGAGGAATGGTCAGAAGACAATGTTAATTTGTGTTCAGCGCGACAAAAAAGAATTGTCCACGATGCTTGGGATGCTCTTAAACCTGGAGGCTATTTAATTTACAGCACATGCACGTTCAATACCGATGAAAATGAAAACAATGTTCAATGGATAATCGATGAGTTGAACATTGACAAGGTTGTTTCCATGCCTATTTTAGGTGTTCAAAAAGATCGAGAAGGCCTAGGATATTACTGTTTTCCGCATACCGTAAACACCGAGGGATACTATTTTGCAGTCCTACAAAAAGCAGCTGATTCATTTCAAAAAACAAAACTTCAAGTCAGCAAAGATTTTACCAAAAGTAAAGAGGATTTGGGGTTGGAGGATTGGATTAATTTAAAAGGGAAAGAATTGTATACCTGGCGCGAAAAGTACTTTCTATTGCCAACAAATTTTGCAGCGGAAATGGTTCACCTCCAGCAACAAATGCGCATAGTGAAAATTGGATGTGAAGTTGGAGAAAAGGCAAGAAAAGGATTAATTCCAAGTCCAGATTTAGCCCTTCATTCCGATTTGAAAAATGACATTCAAAAAATAGAACTGACCAAAGAACAAGCACTTCTTTATTTGAAAAACGAAACTTTCCCACTTACAGGTCCTGTAGGATTGACCATTGTCACCTATAAAAATATTCCTTTAGGGTTCATAAAAAACATTGGGAATCGTTTTAACAATTTATGGAACAAAGACTGGCGAATACGCAGAAGTCTCTAATTCTTGTTTGCCTTATTGTCGTTAAAATAATCATCGAGAACTTGAAACAACAAATGGTGTTTCCTACTCAATTCTTCAGGGTTTTCTCTGTACATCTCGACTAAAACAGCAAAAAATTCAGCCTCATTCTTTAATGCGTAAGGATTGATGTCGCTATTTCCATTGCGGATTTTTTCCATTTCGTTTGCCACAACTCGAGCCCATATTTTGCGATTATCGCTGTCCATTCCTGCTGGAAATCCATCAATTTGACCATCTACTTTATCCAACAAATGAGCAAACTCATGCACACCAACATTTTGGCCATCGTTGTGATCCGAAAACCCTTCCTTTAGAGCAGTTAAAGATAAAATCATCGTATTGTTCATCATTCCTCCATGGTGAACTTGTCCTTGGATATATCCTGCATCGCTAATTACTTTCTCATTGTTGTAATCGTCTGGGTACACTAAAACTTCTCTCAAATTACCATAATTCCAAAAAGGCAATCCCCAATAAGCATAAACCGCTGATGAAGCGACATACAAACAACTTTCTTTGTCAGCAACTGGCTTATCTACTTCGGTAACATGAACTTCAGCTAAAAACAAACCAATTCGATCTTCAAATACTATCCTGTCGGATCTATTCAATCTCTTGTAAAAAGGAATATGTCTTTCCAACCAAAATCGATCATTTGCATTCAATGCAATTCGAGCTTTTTTCTCCATTAATTTCTTCGTCTGTTGACGCCAAACAGAAAGGGCAATAGCTACCCCAGCCACCACAATGAATCCAATTAATTTTGCTGCTCCTGTATTTCCGTTTTGCACCAAAAAGGGCACACAAATCAACAAGATAAAAAATAAGACGATCCAAGGTAAAAAGCGTTTTAATGTATTCATAAATTGAAATTAAGTTGAGGTTTAATTACGTATTAAGTATTCTTTCACGGTAAAATACAATTCAAAAAAAAGACCTTCCGAAGAAAGTCTTACTTTAAAAATTTATAGTGTGGTTATTCTTTAACCCATTTTTCACTTCTCATTTCACCTAGAACATTAACTACTTTTGTACGAGCATAATCTTCTGCCGCCATAACCATTTGTTCTCTGGTGTCCCGTCTTACTAATACACCGGAACTCCCTTGGTTTTTTACTTCAATGTAAAATCCGTCTCTTAGTTTCGCTGGTTTTGTTGCTGGTCTACCCATTTCTTATGTTTATTCTATATTATTACTTACTTTAATTTACAAACATAACAACTAAATGCCTTATAAAGTTCTTTATTAGGCTTTATTGTGAAAAAACATATGCACATAACCAAAGGTTTATCAACTATTTAGGAAACAATCTGGATGGCTGAATAGACAGTTTTAACTCCCTCAAATTTCAATTCTACTAAGTTCCAACAAATGAATAATGCCAGCCAATGGTCTACACTTTTCATCGATAAATCTGACCTTTTGTATAATTGACTCAGTGTTAAAACATCACTCGTGTTTAACAACTGAAGCAAAGACAGCTCCTCATCTCCAAATTTTTCGGGTCTAGCTGTTTTTCGTGCTTGATACTGCCAAACTTTGAAAAGTATTTTATTGACCAACAATGTATTATCGTCCTTTCTGAAATAGGATTTCCATTTACCTTCTTCGTCCAAAGCTCGAAAAGGCCGTTTCAAATTAGCATCAACAATTATTTCCAAAACCATCCGGTACCCTTCTTGATGCACTTGACTCTGAAACTCTAAAGCTGGTTTGCAATACAACTGAGCGGCACCTTCTATCATATGAAACTCTTCTTCTGGATTGCAGCCAACTATTTTACCATTGTCTTTTACACCAATCAAAAGTCTACCTCCATCTGTATTTGCAAATGCAACTAAGGTTCGAGCTATTTTTTTCTGATCGTCAATTGCAAATTTGAAATCTTGAGTTTGGTTTTCACCTTGTTTTATGAAGTCTGAAATTTGTGACATGAGCTTGGTTTCTAACTACTTAATAAGTATTGGCAAAATTGGTTCCCCAGTAGTACAAGCCGGTTTTTGCAGATTCAATAAGTGACTCAAGGTTGGTACAATATCCGTTATTTCTACTCTTTCAAACAGTTCTTTTTTAGGGATGTTCTTACCATACCAAAGTAAAGGAACATGGGTGTCGTAATTGTAAGGTGACCCGTGACTTGTGCCTTTTCTAGCAGCCTCGGCATCCTCAAATTTTGGCAAAAATCCTGGTTTCAGCATGAAAATAACATTTCCACTTCTCACAGGATCGTAACCGTTTTGTATCATTTCAGTGAACTGATCGCCTGTATTTGCTCGGCTTAAATCTTCCGTTGTAAAAACATATTTTACACCTTCCCATTTTTTAACTTGGGAGGCTACAAAACGCTCAATTTCATTTTGATCGGCTTCTAAAAACGTTATTAAATCCTCGTTCAAATAAATATTATTGTTCTCTTCAATGGCAACAAAATCGGACCCGTATTTCGCTTTTACTGCTTCTTGTAATTCCAACATGTTGTCTTTTAAAAAAGCATAACCTCCTGGTAAATTATGGTCAATCAACCATTCTGGAACAGGCACAACTGCGTGATCCGCGGTTAAAAACAAGGTGAATTCTTTTCCGACTTGTTTGTTCAGTGCGGAAAGCAATCGCTCAATTTCCATGTCCAAGCGCAAATACATGTCCTCAATCTCGATAGAATAAGGTCCAAACGCGTGACCTGCAATATCGGGTGTCGAATAACTAATAGCTAGAAAATCTGTGTTCGTGCCTTTTCCGAGGTTCTCATTTTGCATTGCTGAAATGGCAAAATCGGTCAAATAAGTATTTGCCCATGGCGTAACCGTAAATAAATTGAAATTGGTCACATTTGGTGAGATCACTTTAAAATCATAAGGAAACGTTGAAGTAGTTTTGTTCGGAAGCAAAACTTCGTATTTCGAATTGTCCGGACCACTTGCTTTATACGTTTCA
>JAHEMP010000253.1 GCA_024643585.1 Crocinitomicaceae bacterium
AAGGTTTACTAGCGTATTTATCGTCCAAAAAGGTGCCCAGCCAGGTTAATCCCCCAATTATTACGCCCATTTGGATACCTAAGCCCGAATATTTGGCATATTTTGAGAAACCGCTTTCTTCTTCGCTCATCAGTAAACCAAATCTTCAGGTTGTTCTTTTGATTCTTTGATAGGGACAGATTTTGATTGAGGATTCATTCCAGACATTATACAGTTCCCTGTAAAAACGGCCCCTTGGTGAATCTCTATTTTAGCGGTACTTATATTTCCTGAAATACGGGCTTTTTCTCGTAGAACCAGCAAGGAATCCACTGTTAAATCACCTTCAATCACTCCTTCGATATCAGCCTCACCACAAATAAGATTGCCATTTATAATTGCGCTTTCGCCAATTAGTACCTTTCCAGCACAATTTATGTTTCCTTGGATTTCACCATCAATTCGTATGCTTGACTCTGTGATTAAATCACCGATTAATTTTGTGCCTTCAACAAAGCGATTCAAGCGATCTGGGGCTTCAAAATTGTCGTTCTTTTTTTTACCAATCATATTCTTTAGGAGATTAAGGATTAATAATATTCGTCGTAAAAGTTGTCGTAATCCTCAAGTTTCTGAGTTTGAAATAATATCCTCAAATTTTCTTGAGAGATAATAATAACCTTCGCGTTTTGTAAATCTAGCAAATGTTTACGAGTACTCTTATAAATCCGTTGATACTTTGTCGCCTTTAATTCCGTTTCAAAATCGTCAATTAAAACAATGCTTTGGTTCTCGCCATAAATTTTTGAGCTCACTTTAAG
The DNA here is from genome assembly GCA_024643585.1 of Crocinitomicaceae bacterium. Lineage (GTDB taxonomy): Bacteria > Bacteroidota > Bacteroidia > Flavobacteriales_D > Crocinitomicaceae > UBA2040. The sequence goes on from JAHEMP010000253.1 coordinate 801, forward strand.
TTTATCTCTCGAGAAATACTCTTTGTTAAAGTCAACAATTCGTGTTTTGGCTAAACTAGAATTGGTATTGGAATCAAGAAAAACCAGCACATAAAGTCGAGCTTTATCATCGTATTTATAGATAGATTTTGGAGAAAAATCAACAGGCTGATTCTTGGAATAACCGTTGTAGATAATATCCAACATTTGTTGTGCTTTCTCAGCTTCAATCGTCGATGGAAATTCAGTTATGAGTTGATTTAGCGTTGGAATCAAGGTTTTTTTGTCCTCGTTCAATTTACCTTGACACATAGCTTTTAATAACAAGTACTTTGCTCTAAACTCATTGCTAGGCTCATCTCGGATTACATTTGTAGCCGTTGAAAGAGCAGGATAGTATAAACCATTTCTATATCGATCTAAGGCTTGGACGTAGTCTCTTTCGGCCCTTGCGTCGATTTCTTTTTTCTTGATAAAATAATCGGGATCACGCAGGTAATTTGCATAATCAGAGTTGGGGTAATAATTTAGAATAAAGTTTTTGTGAATATTCGCAGCGTCTGGATTGGACTTTTCATTCATTTTGTACAATTGAAAAGCCGACATCAATTTATAATCGGTTTCATAATTCACGTCCATAACGGACAGAAATTGCTTCGACGCTAATTCATCCTCCTTTAGTTGGTCTTTGTATATCAATCCAGCTGAATAAAGCGCTTTTACCAAGCGCTCTTTGGAAGCAGACATAGCGGAATCGGTTAATGGAATATCCGCTAATAAAGTTTCTTGACTATATGGATCAACATCGATGGGAACGGGAATGGCAGATGTATTCTCATCACTAGTGCTGTCACTGCCTGTAAAGTCGACAATAACTACCTTGTCGCTTCGTCTCCAATCGTCTTGATTTTCTCGTGTACCCCATTGTTTTTTAAACTCATCCAATCCTTCTGCTCTTGTTTTGGCATTTCGGAAATACCATTTGTTGCCGGATTGATTTTGATTGAATGCATTTTCATTTTTCTGCAAAGCGGCTAGTTTTTCAGCTTCTCTTTTCTTTCTTTCGGCTTCTCTATCCTTTAATTTCTTGGAAACGTCATCCAAATAGCTAATTCTATCGGATTCATCCATTCTCGCGATTCGCTGAACGCTATCCTCGAAAATCGCTATTTCAACATTTTTGACAAGATCCTTGAGTTTATCTGCCTTATTTTTAATGCCTTCAAAATTTGGATACGTGTCTGGCATTACTGAAACACATGAATCGTAATATTTTTGTGCTGGAATATAATCTCGAACTTTGAACTTGAGGTTAGCCATTTGTTCGTAGGCCATTGCTTTTTGTCTGTTGTTGCTCGTTGAATAGAAAGCAGATGCTGTTAGATTGACAAAAGCTGCTGGTTCATCACCTTTCTGCAAATCAATTTGTGCTAGAGCATAGTAAATTTGGTCCTTAAACTCTGCATTTTTTGCGTCGCGCAACATTTTGTACAACTCCTTTATCAATTTTGCATCTGCACCGAGGAAGGCTCTTTTTAACCGAGCACTGAACTCCATAGGAAAAGGGGCGTTGTTTTTTAATACATTGCTATAATTCTGTTTTGCTGCTTGGGTATTTCCCATCCCTTCTTGCAGCTGAGCGATGACAAAGTAAACTCTAGCCCTTTCTGGTTTTTTCTTTGTTGCTTTAATTGATTTTTCAAGATTTTCAATTGCCTTTTCTTTGTCGCCTTTTGCCAGGGCTAATTCTGCACAAGTTTTGTAATAATCAAATAAAATTTTCTTTGGAAACTTTGCAATTTCTTCTTCTTTCGCTTTTTTACGTTGTTTCTTGCTTTGCTTTAATTTCGCTGCAAATGCTTTAAATTTATTTTCTTTTCCCCTTTCCGCTTCAGCTTCTAGGGCTTTTTCTAGAATGTCTAGATTAAATCCAGCTTCTGTGTATTTCTTTAGTGCAATATTGGTTTTCGCCATCCACAATTCACCGACGTAATTGGAAGGGTCATTGGAATAAAATTTCTTTATAAAAAGAAAGTTTTTCATGGCAACATTGTAATCTCTGCGCATGTAAGAAGCCTTTCCAATGGTTGTCCAGTTCTCGTCTATAAAACTATTGTTCTCCTCTTTTTTGGCCGATGGTTTTGCAGCGCCAGGCATTGAGTGATCTGAAATAACTTTGGTGCATTTTACTATTGCAGTATCTATCGCGGGGTATAAGTTTTTTACATCCTCTTCGTTTGGATAAAGTTCAATCGGAATTAAAGTATAGAAATCTTCCTTTACGTTTTTTCGATATCCTGTTATGGCTTGATCCAACAACAAGTTGGCGTTGAAGTACCCATTGTATTGAGCTGTGGTAGAATGGTAAAAACGATTGATTGGCGTATTTTTTGCCGGATTACACCCCCAAAGCAAAAAAAGGAGGGCAACAGCCCCCAGACCAAATTTTAAAATACACTTCATTCGTAATTACTCGTTTCCTCTACAACGCAAAATACTGCGATTATTGTGTTTTGAGCGCTAAATTTAAGAAATCGCAACGATATTTCTAGGCGATATTGGTGAAAACCTGTTGAATGTCGTCGTCGTCCTCAATTTTGTCTAACAACTTTTCAATATCTACTAGTTGTTCCTCAGAATATTCAACGGGTGAGGTAGGGATTCTTTCAAGATTTGATTTTGTAGGTTCAATGCCTTTTTCTTCCAATGCCGAAGACATCGTTCCGAATGATGTATAATCTCCGTAAAGAACCAATTTGTCCTCTAAAACTTCTATTTCTTCCAAACCGGCATCGATCAATTCAAACTCCAATTCTTCGGGATCCAAACCGTCTGTTTTTTCAATTTCGAATATGCATTTTCGATCGAACATGAATTCCAAAGAACCTGTCGCTACTATTTGTCCACCCGACTTGTTAAAGTAGGCTTTTACATTTGCGACCGTTCGTGTTGGAT
>JAHEMP010000254.1 GCA_024643585.1 Crocinitomicaceae bacterium
AATGGGATTTCGAGACAGGACTTAGATATGATTATGTAAGAATCGATGCTTTTTATTATCAAGGGGATTCTTTACAAAGTCCTGTGAGAAAATTTGATAATACAAGTGCCACTCTCGGGGCAACAAGATCATTTGGACACCATTGGTTATTAAAATTAAATCTAGGTACTGCATGGAGACCCCCGAGTATTAGTGAGCTATATAGCAATGGTTTACATCATGGTGCGGCAGCAATTGAAGCCGGGAATTCACACTTAAATTTAGAGCAATCAAACTCAATTCAATTTGGTGGTCAATACAAGTCAAAGCGTTTCTCACTTAATCTTGACCTTTATCATATGTATTTTAACAATTACATTTATTTGAAACCGAATGGCGTTGAACTTACGATTAAAGGGGCTTTTCCAAGTTTTGTTTACCAATCAATAAAGGCCAACTATTCAGGCATAGACTTCAATTTGGACCTTCATGTTTCCCAAAGTATTATATATCATTTAAAATACAATTTCGTGAGGGCATTAAATTTAATTGATCGCACATTTCTAGTGGGTATTCCTGCTGATAGACTAAGAAATGGATTCTCTTATTATAAAAAGTTTGCAACAGAAAGTGCTTTGAATTGTTCAATTACAGGAGATTATGTTTTTAAACAATCACGATATGATGAAAACGCTGATTATGTCAGTCCACCCTCAGATTATCTTCTTTTCAATTTGGAAATGAATTATGAATTTAAGATGAAAGAAAAAAACATTCAATTGGCCATTACTATTGACAACCTATTGAATAAAACATATAGAGATTATATGAACAGATTTAGATATTTCACTGATGAAATGGGAAGAAATATCGGTTTCAAAATCAATTACAAATTTTAAATATAAAAGTGATGAATACACACAAAATTTTCCTTACTACTTCAATAATACTCTTTTCTATTTTAGCCTGTAAAAAAGATGAGTTAAACCCGATTTCAAATCCTCCGAATCAAAATGAAGAGGAATTGATAACAACAATGAAATTGACATTTGTGGATTCTGCTGGAGCATTATCCGATCAAACTTTTTATTTCCAAGATATAGATGGTCCGGGAGGAAATGCGCCCTCCCAATTTGACACCATTCGGATTCAGCCCAATCGCACCTATTTGGTCACAATTGAGTTGTTGAATGAGTCGCTAAGTCCAGCATCGAACATTAGTGATGAAGTATTAGAAGAAGCTGGGGACCATTTATTTTGTTTTGATCCTTTGATTAATAACAATCTAACAATTGTGCGAACCGATTCGGATGGTACTTATGAAGTTGGATTGTCAAGTAAATGGACAACGTTTGCTTCGTCATCCGGAATGATAAAGATCCGATTAAAACATCAACCGGGGATAAAAAATGGTTCATGTGATGTAGGGGAAACAGATATTGAATTGGATTTTCAGCTTGAAATCGAATAGACAAACTCGAAAAACAAAAGCCCAAAACAAATTTGTTTTGGGCTTTTAATTTATCTAACAGTCACGGGGAGTGACTTACTTGGTTTCCTTAATAATAAATGGCTCTTCTAACTTTGGTTACATATTTAGCCATACGAATAACTTGTTTCGTATAACCAAATTCGTTGTCATACCATGCGTAAAGAACTACATTTTTACCGTCATTAGAGACAATTGTTGCATGTGAATCAAAGACAGAACAACAAGTATTTCCAATAATATCACTTGATACTAATTCTGGGTCAAACGAATAAAAAATTTGATTTACCAAATCCCCATCCAAAGCAGCACCTTTAATTGCGGCGTTGATATCTTCAACATTTGTGCTTCCGTTCAATTCCAAACTTAAAATGGCCAAAGAACCATTTGGAGTTGGCACTCTAACTGCGTTTGCTGTTAATTTATCTTGCAACTCTGGAATAACCTTTGTCACGGCTTTACCAGCGCCTGTAGACGTAATAACCATGTTTATAGCTGCGGAACGACCTCTTCTTGATTTGTTGTGCATATTGTCCAACAAGTTTTGATCATTCGTGTAAGCGTGAACAGTTTCAATATGTCCTTTTACAACACCGTATTTGTCATTAATAACCTTTAATATTGGAGAAATAGCATTTGTTGTACAACTTGCCGCAGAAAAAATATTTTCATTTTCTAAATCCAAAGTTCCTTGATTAATGCCGTAAACTACATTAGGAACTTCTTTTCCAGGAGCCGTTAATAATACTTTGCTGACACCTTTTGCTTTTAAATGTCTTCCTAACGCTTCACGGTCAGTGAAAACACCTGTATTATCAATAACTAACGCATTACTTATTCCGTAAGCAGTATAATCAATATCTTCAGGATTTCTAGCGTCAATCATTAAAACGGGGTTGCCGTTCATTATGATCGCTTTTCTTTCCAAATCTACATCAACCGTTCCTTTAAAAGCACCATGTACAGAGTCGTTACTTAGCAAAGATGCTCTTTTAATAATATCTGCATCAGAACCCCCACGAGTTACAATAGCACGCAGACGCAATTGTTGTCCTTTACCTGCTTGTTTGATTAACTCACGCGCTGCTAAACGCCCAATACGACCAAATCCGTACAAAACGACATCTCTCGGTGCTTGAGCTTCTGCGTTTCCAATTTCAAAACCGGAAAGTTTATTTTCTAAAAATTCTCTTTTTGTAGAATAATTCGCTTTTTCTGTTAACCACTCATTCGCTAATTTACCAATGTCCAATTTCGACGGGCGCAAATCCATTTTAAGTAACTCTTCAGCCAAATCTGATGTAGTAAATACATCGATAGGTTTGTTTACCACGTTTCTTGAATATTTGTGTAAATTCAAGATTTCCGAAATAGTCGTGTCTAGAAGATGATTTCTGAACAGCACCAATTCGATTCCTTTGTCATACAACAATTCTCCTACTTTGCTTGCTAGTTTAACAGCAGCTCTTTCTCTTTTCACATGTGAATCGAGTTCCTTTTCATAGCCTAAAGCTGATTCCATTGTAATTGTAAATGTTTGGTAAATAATTAATTGTAAACGAAAAAAGGCTAATTACCGGAGATAATTAGCCTTATTATTTTTAGCCAAGATAAGCTTTCAACAGCTTGTTTCTCGATGTATGTCTCAGTCGACGAATTGCTTTTTCTTTAATTTGACGAACTCTTTCTCTTGTTAAATTGAATTTAGAACCAATTTCTTCAAGGGTTAATCCGTGGTTCATTCCTATACCGAAAAACAAACGGATGATTTCTCTTTCTTTATCCGTCAAAGTACTTAAAGAACGTTCAATTTCTTTTTGTAATGATTCAGCCATTAAAACGTGATCCGCTTTCGGGGAGTCAGCATTTGCCATGACATCCATTAATGTTCCGCCATCTTCAGCTGTAGAGAGTGGAGCATCCATAGATACGTGGCGGCCTGACACGTTCATACTTTCTTTAATTTTATCTTCTGGAACCTCCAAAGCCTCAGCTAGTTCTTCAGCAGACGGTGGACGCTCGTATTCTTGTTCTAATCGAGAAAATGCTTTATTAATTTTATTTAGCGAGCCAACTTGGTTCAAAGGTAGACGAACAATACGAGCTTGCTCGGCTAGCGCTTGAAGAATTGATTGGCGAATCCACCAAACAGCGTACGAAATAAATTTGAAACCACGTGTTTCATCAAATTTCTGAGCTGCTTTAATTAGGCCTAAATTGCCTTCGTTGATTAAATCGGGAAGTGTA
>JAHEMP010000255.1 GCA_024643585.1 Crocinitomicaceae bacterium
TTAGTCCAAGAGAATCAACTCAAATTTACAATTTTTAATGCTAATTTTTTCTTTGTACATATTCCACAAATACAAGCGAACCTCGTTTTCTGTAGATTGAAAAGTATCAATGGGGTAATTGTAATTGATGTAAAAATGGCTTTTAACACCGTGTGACCAACGTAAATTCCAGCTTTCATAAACAACAGAATTCATTTTTTCATCAAATGTAGAATAAACGATGTTTGAAAAGGTAAAAGGAGCTGAAGTATGAGCGTTTCCTGTCACATGAACCTGTAGTTTTTTATTTTTTAGGGAGTCAGGAATAAAAAAATTAGCAAAGGAAATAAATTCACCGTCAGTTTCAGGAACAGTAAAACTGCTATCAATTATAACTGTTTTTATGAATGGTTTTTTACGTTTATAAGCCAAATAGGTACTGTTCTCATCTTTTGAAAACAGAGTATATTCTTTTTTGTCATCAGGATTAATGTCGAGGGTGTTTTTCGTTAAAACAATATCGGCGGCCTTATTAAATACCTTTAAGTCTGAAACGGTATTCATACTATTTTCTTTCCTGTTTTGTAAGGCCCAAGAAAAACGCATAAGAGGGTAAACGGAAATTGCAGAATTTTGGTCAGTTTCCACAATGACGTCCTGGTAAAACGCATTCGACATTCTATCGTCTGGCGAAAAAACCGATGTGGACAAATTAATCCTTGACACAAATAATAATGGGAAGGCAATAAACAAAATCATTGCATAGGATGTTTCTTTACGCTTGGTTAACAAGTAGGCTAAAAGCAACATGGCCAGAGGAATTAAATACATTCCGACGCGATCTTCAGGATAGTTTACATCTCTAAAATGGGCAAGGAATAAAATAACCGCAATATGCCCGAAAAAGAACCATGCAATCAGAGTTTCTTTCGTATTGAAGAATTGTTTTGTGCCCGTTTTAATCCATGAATAACTTAATGCAACAATTACGGCGAAGCCGATTCCCAGGAGTACCCACTTGAACCAATTATTGTCGAAGAACAAGGTGTTTTCGGTTAGCGTTTTACCCGTTACTTCCCAAAAACCGTCAAGGGAACCGTAATACAAAGCACCACCTTCTTTTAATTTTTCAGCAAAAAGTATAGCAGGATGAATCAGGATAAATAATGCTCCATGTAAAATAAAAAAGGACGTTTGTTTAATCCAAGAAAGGTCTTTCCAAGAGAGAATTTGGTGTAAAGAAATAAAGATGATAGCGAGTATGGCCGAAACCAAATACGTCAAGTTGGAATAAACAGCGATTACAATACACAGATAGGCGATAGCAAGATGAAGAGTGGAATTGGATATTATAAAACGTCTTAAATAAACGATGGTCGCCAAAAAGAAAGCCAGAGATATTCCGTAACCCCGTGTATAAGCGAAGTATTCTAAAATGAATGGAATACCGGTGAAAGCGATTAATGTTATTGCTCGGAAGATGCTATTTTCTATTGGTTTTAGGAGTTGATAAATGGCCCAAAAGAAAATGGTAAAAGACAAAACGTTTGGCAGTCGAAGCCAAAAGAAATCGGAACCAAACCATAGGAAAAGTTGTCTTGCCAGGTAGCTGTTTACAAGATGATTATTTGCATCTAACAGGGCATTATCACCCCAGATTAAACCAGTTTCAATGAAATGGAAAAAAGTAGCTACTTCATCGTGCAAAGGCTCAACATAATATGCTCTCAGCAACAAGTATGAAAACAGAAATGCAAAAAGAGAGACCGTAAAAATCGAATAAGCGGATATTTTCTTTATTCCTAGAATGCTCATTTAATTTTTGGCTCTTACTGTTCGTTGTTCGATGCGTTTTTCGAATTTTTCGCCTTGGAATATGCGTTGAACAAAAATTCCAGGTGTATGAATAAAGTTGGGATCCAATTCGCCGGCAGGCACTAATTCTTCGACTTCGGCAACTGTAATTTTTCCTGCCATGGCCATCATCGGGTTGAAGTTACGCGCAGTAGCTTTGAATATTAAATTCCCTTCTGTATCTCCTTTCCAAGCTTTAACAATTGCAAAGTCTGCTGTTAATGCTGATTCTAAAATATGAGGTTTTCCATTAAAAACACGAACCTCTTTTCCTTCTGCGACTTCGGTACCGTATCCCGCAGGCGTAAAAAATGCAGGTATTCCTGCGCCACCAGCCCGACATCTTTCTGCCAGACTACCTTGTGGAATTAAATCAACCTCTAACTCACCAGATAACATTTGTCGCTCAAACTCTTCATTTTCACCTACGTATGAGCTAATCATTTTTTTGATTTGTTTGTTTTGAAGCAACAAGCCCAAACCGAAATCATCTACACCTGCATTGTTGGAAATGCACGTCAAGTCTTTAACACCCATTTTTACCATTTGGGCAATTGAGTTTTCTGGAATTCCACAAAGACCAAATCCGCCTAACATAAGTGTCATGCCGTTTTCTAATCCTGCCAATGCTTCGTTAACGTCTTTTACTGTTTTATTCATGTTTAGAAAAATGGATTATCTTCGAGATTATCGGAACTAGGCGTTCCGTATAAATCGCCGCCACAAGAAAATTGCTCTGGGTTATAATTCGCGGGTTTCTCGAAATCTGTTGTGGATAGACCTATTTTAGCGTCTTTGTAAACTTGATTCATGTAGTAGCCATAAATTGGCATAGCGACTCGAGCTCCTTGCCCCATATCTGTAGTTTTGAAGTGTACAGACCTATCTTCCGCTCCAACCCATACACCGGTAACCAATTCAGGCGTGAATCCGACGAACCAGCCATCGGAGTTGCCTTGAGTCGTTCCTGTTTTGCCAGCCATTGGTACGCGGATATTTCCATAGTCCGGCGCCCATCGTAAACGATTACCTGTACCGTGATCAATCACACCTTCTAGCATTTTAATCATGGTATACGCGACGTTCTCGTTCAACACTTCCCGAGATACGGGCTTGGCATTGTAAATAACATTTCCATTTCTATCTTCAATTCTGAAAATAGTAGAGGGAGTAATGAAGATACCTTGATTGACAAACATGGCTTGTGCTGGTATCAATTGAAACAGGGATAAATCCATCGTACCCAAACACATAGGCGGCGTAATGTCTCTTTCAGCCAAATTTATATCGACATCCTTTAAGAACTTTGCAACATTTATGGTTCCGGCAACCGGACCCATACTGGACATTACAGCCACAGTTGTCGGGTTGGACGATTGTGCCAAACCATTTGCCATTGTTCCTGCAGCTTTTCCATCTGGGCACCAATCGCCAACGCAGAAATTTCCTTCAAAAACAGTACAAGGTTTGGCTGTACCCATTGACAATGCCGTTGCATAAACAAAAGGTTTTATAGTTGAACCCACTTGACGCGAACCTTGGCGAACGTGATCGTAGGCAAAATGATCGATATTTGTACCCCCAACCCAAGCTTTAACAAAACCCGTTTGGGGCTCTACTGACATTAATCCACAATGCAAGAAAGATTTATAGTAGCGTATTGAATCGTTAGGAGTCAAAATGGTATCTATTTCACCGCTCCATGAAAAAACGGACATCTGTGCGGGAATATCGAACTCTTTGTTTATTTCTTCGTCTGTTTTTCCTTGTTCCTTCGCTTGGTGAAAACGCGCAGAATTCCTGCGAGCACTTCTCAAAATATTTTCTACGGTTTCGCTAGAAACAGAATTGCTAAAA
>JAHEMP010000256.1 GCA_024643585.1 Crocinitomicaceae bacterium
AAAGAGCCAATCAGACCGACCAAACCAATTCCAACAGGGACCAAGAAATTTTTAAATTTCAAACTTATCAAATACTGAATAGCCAAAATCGGCAGGCATACAATTAAATATTTGATATTCCCTTTTAAAAAAGCGAAAATGGGAACACTTTCCTTGGGTAATGTGCCGTCAAAAACCAAACATGGAATCAAACCACTCAGCAAAATACCTATGTTGAAAAAGATAAAAAATTTGGCAGTCATCAATAAAACAACGGTAAACTTTGCAAAAAATATGGTTGTATAACTTTGAGGTGTGGCGTGAACCTGTTTCCAAGTATTATTTTTATACTCCAATTGTGTAATTAAACTTGTCGCTAAAATCACACCCATAGGCAATAAAAAGACAGCCATATTGTGCCACAAAGAATTAAAGTGATTTTCCCAGATATAGGCAGGCATTTTATTTATGCTTGACTTGTTGTAAAAGAAACCAAGAGTGGAAATTAATGGTATAAAAAACCCGCCAATGATACACAGCCAAGAGGCAGCGCTCCGCTTTGTTTTCAACCATTCACTGAAAAGACTTCTAAAAAAGAGCATACACTAATTTTTTGTTAAATCAATAAAAATAGATTCCAAGTCATTTTTAACTTCGGAAACACCGTAAACTTCAATTTCAGAATCCACCAAAGACTTGACAATTGCTGCGATTTTTGACTTATTCATTACTGGAAAAATGAACCTGTCCCCTTTTAAAATAAAATCAAGTTGTTCTTGTATAAAAATTCGCTTTGTTTTTTCTATATCTCCAGTTTCAATTTGAACGGTTGAATTTTGCGCCTGCATGATATGCAATTCGTCTAGAGTACCCTGAAACAACATTTTCCCCTTATTTATTATACCGATGTGGGTAACTATTTTTTCAATTTCAGCCAATAGATGACTAGAGATTAAAATAGTGGTTCCTTTCTCTTTATTTATTTTAGTTAACAATTGTCTAATTTCAAGAATCCCATTTGGATCAAGTCCATTTGTCGGTTCGTCCAGTATCAGTATCTCCGGTTCATGCAATAATGCAAATGCAATAGCTAACCGTTGCTTCATCCCTAGAGAGAATTTTCCCGCTTTTTTCTTACCTGTTTTTAATAAATCGACGGTGCCAAGTACTTCGTCAATTTTTTCTTTGGGACAATTATAAACACGCTGCCAAACTTGAAGGTTTTCCTTGGCCGTTAGTTGTGAATAGATAGATGGAGCTTCTATTAAAGAACCTACTTTGGACAGAATTTTTATCCTATTAGCAGAAAAAGGCTCATTGAAAAAATCAATCTTTCCCTTTTGAATTTTCAGCAATCCTAAGACGAGTTTCAGCGTTGTCGTTTTTCCAGCACCATTTGGACCGAGAAACCCATAAATTGAACCTTGTGGGACTTGAATGTTAATATCGTTTAGTACAATTTCCTTCTCTGAAAAACTATGACTTAAGTTTTTCGTCTCAATGCTGTTCATAGCTGGTTTTTAATTTCCAAACATCCTCGTTTGTTAATTAACGAATATACAATTTTTTGTTATAAAAAACTAAAGCCTTATTTCAGCTTACTCAAATACAGTTGAATTGTATTTTCTATCCCAAAATAAAGCGCATCAGAAATCAATGCATGTCCAATTGAAACTTCCAATAAGTTCGGGACATGTGATTTGAAAAAAGCCAAGTTTTCCAAACTCAAATCGTGACCGGCATTAATTCCCAATCCAAGTTCTGAAGCCAATTTAGCGGCTTGAGTATATTGCTCAACCGCCTTCAATGGGTTAAGTGCAAAATCGTCAGCAAATGGCCCTGTGTATAGTTCAATTCTATCAACGCCTGTTTTTGCAGCGGCCTCAATCATTTTCAAATCTGTTTCTATAAAAATTGCGCTTCTCACACCAATTGATTTGTAGCCATCGACCAAATCTTTTAGCAAAGCACTGTGTTTAATCGTATCCCAACCAGCATTTGAAGTGAGGACATGCGGTGGGTCTGGAACTAAAGTCGCTTGTGTAGGCAATAAGTCGGAAATTATTTTTTGAAAACGATCATCTGGATAACCCTCTATATTAAATTCCGTCTTCACCACCTTTTTTAAAGCGTAGACATCTTCCAAGGTTATATGCCGTTCGTCCGGTCGAGGATGAACAGTTATTCCCTCGGCACCAAAACGTTCACAATCTGCCGCAAAATTTACCACATTGGGCGTTTTACCTCCCCTTGCATTGCGGAGTGTCGCCACTTTGTTAATATTTACACTTAATTTAGTCATTCGAATCCATTTTTGCCTTCCAAAGGTATGAACTTCGAGAGGAATTTACTACTTTGGCATCCAAATGATAGCCTTGGAATTAATCACCGAAGAAATCCCTCCTTTGTTGCACACCGACAAAGGTGATAAGGCTTTGGTATGGATGGAAGAGTTTAAAGTTTCTCATCTTCCTGTCCTTAAAAATGGCAATTATGTCGGTCTAATTTCTGAATCTGCCTTGATGGACATGGAGGACCTTGACTTAAGTTTGGACAAATTATTCCAACATCTTCCTAGACCCTTCGTTTATGGTTCCGCTCATATTTATGAAGTTTTAGCTCGAATTTCTGACAATAAAATCACAGTTCTTCCAATTTTAGATAATAATGAACAGTATTTGGGTTGTACAGATGTGCACAATTTACTTCAGTTAATAGCGAATACGGGAAGTATTAAGGATGCCGGCGGTATATTGGTGTTGGAAATGAATGCTGCTGATTATTCCATGGCGCAAATAGGTCAAATTGTCGAAAGCAACAACGCTAAAATTCTAAGTTCGTTTATCATGAGCTCCTCGGATACTACCAAAATAGAGGTGACACTAAAAATTAACGAAATAGAATTGGACAGAATCATTCGAACATTCGAACGCTACGATTACGTGATAAAAGCTTCCTATCAAAAAGGAAGATTTGATGATGATATGCAGTTCCGCTATGATGCTTTGATGAATTATCTAAAATTGTAATGAAGAATATTGCCATATATTCCAGAAAAGTTAACAAGCAAAATTTATCCATTTTTGCTGAATTATTAGCAAACATTCGAGATTTAGGCTGGACTCCTATTTTAGAAGCAAACCTTAAAGATCAGTTGGTAAGAAAACTGGGTATTACCGATAACATAGACGAATTTTCATCTCATCATGACTTGAAAAAAGGAGTTGATTTAGCGTTAAGTGTTGGTGGGGATGGTACATTTATACAAACCGTTAAATTCATTCGTGATTCCCAGGTCCCTATTCTCGGTATTAACACGGGGAGACTTGGGTTTTTGGCAAATATTTCAACAGAAAACTTGGCTGCCACATTAGAAGCAGTTAAAAATAAAGAGTTCGTTTATCAAGAGCGATCCATGCTTCGCGTTGAAATGGAGAAAAACCCATACGGAGAAGATAACTATGCTTTGAATGAAATTACTATTCATAAAAAGGATACGGCTTCTATGATAACAGTTCATGCGAGCCTAGATGACAAATACCTTAATTCATATTGGGCGGACGGATTGATCGTTTCAACGCCAACCGGATCAACGGCGTACAACTTAAGTTGCGGTGGGCCAATCGTTACGCCCGGCTGTCAAGTTCACATGTTGACACCTATTGCGCCT
>JAHEMP010000027.1 GCA_024643585.1 Crocinitomicaceae bacterium
CCTTGGTGAACTCTTCGACACATCCTATTTCAAGAATGATTAGTAGTTATTTAAAAACCAAACATTCATTCATTTCTATTCCCTTGGAGCACTTTGAAGAAAAAAAGGGAAAAGGCATTTCTGCTGTGTACAAGGGGAAAAAATACCAATTGGGAAGTGCAGAATTTTGTAACGCCCAAAAAACTATCCAAGATGAAACCTCAAGCTTTGTATCGATTGACGGTCGTCAAGGAAGATTTATAATTAGCACATCCATTCGAAGTGGCATAGATAGTTTGCTTAAGAATTTGACAAAATATCAATTGCACGTAATTTCTGGCGATAGTTCAAAAGACAAAGATCGACTTAAGACATTATTCCCGTTTGATAGTGCCTTGCATTTCGAATACAGTCCTAAGGATAAATTAAACTATATCCAGGAATTGCAATCCAAGGGCAAATTCGTTTTGATGATAGGTGACGGCTTAAACGATGCTGGAGCCTTGAGTAAAGCCGATGTTGGTATTGCAGTGTCAGAAGATATTTTTCGATTTACACCCTCATCCGACGCCATAATTGAAGCCAATAAACTAAGTCAATTGGATGAATTATTAAAAACGTCGGCCTTTTCAAAAACGATGATCACAATTTGTATGGTGTTTTCCATTACCTACAACATTGTAGGGCTAAGCTTTGCCATAACCGGTAATTTAAGCCCTCTTATTGCAGCTATACTTATGCCGCTAAGCTCAATTACCGTTGTTTTCCTAAGCACTTTCTTAGCTGTTATTCGAAAATAATAACCTAAACCATTTTCCTTAAACATTCATTAAAAATCGTGTTTGCAATAAACATGACGAAAATCAGTTTTTTTTCTAATTCGGGTCATTCTTTCTGCATGACATTCTTGTGACATTTGCTACATGGGAATGATTTATATAATGCTCGTTGTTAGTTTGCTCGTGGCTCTATTTTTTTTAGGATCTTTTTTCTGGGCAGCTAAAGACGGTCAGTTCGATGATGATTATTCGCCATCCGTAAGAATTCTCTTTGAAGAAGAACTAGAACTACAAAAAACAAATCAAGAAACAGATGGAAGTACAAAAGTTTAGTTACGACAATAAGATCGTAAAGTATTTCGCCTATGCCACTATTATTTGGGGTATAATTGGTATGATTGTCGGTTTGACGGTTGCTTTGCAACTTTCTTTCCCTCAGTTTTTTAACGATTACTTAGGGTTTAAAATTTTATCATTTGGTAGAATCAGACCTTTGCATACCAATGCGGTAATATTTGCCTTTGTGGGCAACGGTATTTTTACCGGGGTGTATTACTCCTTGCAACGTTTATTAAAAACAAGGATGTGGAGTGACAAACTTAGTTACATCAACTTTTGGGGATGGCAATTTATAATAGTTTGTGCGGTATTGACACTTCCAATGGGTTATACATCCTCCAAAGAGTACGCTGAATTAGAATGGTGGATTGATATTCTTATCGCTGGTATCTGGGTAGTTTGGGGATGGAACATGTTCGCAACCATAATGGTTCGACGTGTTAAACACCTTTATGTAGCTATTTGGTTTTTCATTGCAACGTTTGTCACGGTTGCCATGTTACACATTTTCAACTCGTTTGAATTGCCTATTTCATTTATGAAAAGTTACTCTTGGTACGCTGGAGTGCAAGATGCCTTGGTACAGTGGTGGTATGGCCACAATGCCGTTGCATTTTTCTTAACCACTCCCTATTTAGGTTTGATGTACTATTTCGTTCCAAAAGCAGCCAATCGACCGGTTTACTCCTATCGTTTGTCGATTATTCACTTTTGGGCTTTGATCTTCTTATACATTTGGGCCGGACCGCATCACTTGTTGTTCACTTCACTTCCAGATTGGGCACAAAGTTTAGGTGTTGTATTCTCGGTTATGCTAATCGCTCCTTCTTGGGGTGGTATGTTGAACGGACTATTAACCATGCGCGGTGCCTGGGATAGAGTGAGAGACGATGTTTTGTTGAAATTTATGGTTGTCGCTTTAACCGCATACGGTATGGTGACGTTTGAAGGACCTTTGCTCTCATTGAAAAATGTAAACATGTTGTCTCACTTTACCGACTGGACAATTGCACACGTGCATGTCGGCGGTTTAGGTTGGAACGGGATGATGACTTTTGGTATGTTGTACTGGTTGTTTCCTAAAATGTTTAGAACAGAATTGTACTCCAAGAAAATGGCCAACCAACATTTCTGGATTGCTACTTTAGGTATTCTATTATATGCTATCCCAATGTACATTGCTGGATTCATGCAAGGATTAATGTGGCAAGAATTTACACCAGAAGGTCAATTGGTTAATGCTGATTTCTTGAAAACAGTTACGGCGATGAGACCTTACTATATGCTACGCTCATTAGGTGGATTGTTGTTCATCGTTGGTGCATGTATGATGTTTTACAACTTACTTAAAACAGCTAAAAAAGGTAACTTCTTGGCAAACGAAGAAGCAGAAGCAGCTGTTGAGGTTCACAACCCGAATGTAAAACACAAAGGAGAATACTGGCATAGAACGATTGAGAGAAAACCAATTCGATTCCTAGTATTTTCATTGATTGTTGTTGGAATAGGTGGTGCTGTAGAAATCATACCGACACTAATCGTAAAAAGCAACGTGCCAACCATTTCTAGTGTAAAACCTTATTCACCATTGGAATTGGAAGGTAGAGATTTATATATCCGTGAAGGTTGTAACAACTGTCACTCTCAAATGATTCGTCCACTTCGATTTGAAACCGTTCGTTACGGTGAATACTCGAAAGCAGGTGAGTTCGTTTACGACCATCCATTCTTATGGGGTTCAAAACGAACAGGTCCAGACTTAGCCCGTGAAGGTGGATTGAGAAGTAATTTCTGGCATTATCAGCATATGATTCGACCGAAAGACGTTTCTCCAGGTTCCTTGATGCCTGCTTACACTTGGTTCAAGGAAGATGATTTGGATGTTTCCCTTTTGGAGAAAAAGATTAGAGCAATGCAAACTTTAGGTGTTCCTTATGCCAAAGGTTACGATAAAATTGCCATGAAAGACCTTGAAAAACAAGCTTTGATCATAGCGACTGATATTGTTGAAAATTTACCTAAAGATGTTTTAGCTGCGATGGACAAAAATGCGGCAATTGAAAACATGAAGAAAAAGGAAATTGTTGCTTTGATCGCTTATTTACAGCGCATGGGAACAGATATCAAAAAAATGCCAAACCCTAAAACAAATTAGTCATGTTACGATTCATATCCGGAAATTTAACAACAATAGACGGGGTAAATATTTACCCTATTTTCTCACTGCTTGTTTTCGTTCTGTTTTTCGTTGTGATGATTTACAGAGTGGTAAGAATGAAGAAAAATTACATCGAGGAATTGGGAAATCTCCCTTTCGAAGATAATTTGGTAACGGACGATGTCCACACGTTGGACCCAAAAAACTAGAATGATTATGAAAAAATATATCAAATCAATCGTTTTGTCTATCGCAACTGTATTTGCGATCACAATGGTAAAGGCACAAGATGGTGAGAGCTTGTTTAAAGCAAAATGCAGTGCTTGTCATTTACTTGATAAAAACTCTACTGGCCCTATGTTGAAAGGGGTTAAACAAAAATGGGAAGATGCAGGAGAGGGAGAAATGATCTACGAATGGGTCCTAAATCCTCAAAACCTTATCGCAAGTGGCAAAAGCCAAATGGCAAAAGCGATTGAATCCTATAGTAAAACGGCAATGACACCTCAAGAGGTGGACAAAGCAGGAGTTGACGCAATTCTAGCATACATTGACAGTTATGTTAAACCGGAGGAGGTTAATCCACCAAGCAACAACCCAAATGTCCCACAAGAGGTTACGTATGTAACGAATTACAATGACAATTTGAATATGCTTTATTGGCTTTTGTTTATGACTGTTATCCTTTTATTTGCCATTTTCTTGATGTCAAATTCATTGAAAACGTTGGTAAAATCTGATGCCATTAAAAATAAACTAATGGAGCAAAATAAAAAGGGTGATACATCTGTTGTAAAAACAATCGCTTTGCTTATAGGTGGATTTGGTTTAATGACGATTACCAATAATGCGATGGCATTTACTTTCAATGGTCCAGGAATGGCTGCTGAAGGGGCGCCTTGGCTGTTGGTTGAGAATTCCGATTTGTATGCCTTGCTAGTTGTAGATTTAATTTTGTTAGGTGTTCTTTGGTACTTACGAAACTTGTTCAAAGAATTCATGCAAATGTTGATTCCTGAAAAAGTGGCGGCACCTAAACCAGGATTCGAATTCAAAAAATTAAACAAAGTGCTTACGGACGTTGTAGAAATTGAGGACGAAGCAAGTATCTTGATGGATCACGAATACGATGGAATTCGCGAATTAGACAACAATCTTCCACCATGGTGGGTTTGGATGTTCTATGCAACAATCATTTTTGGCGTAATTTATATTTTCAACTATCATATACTTGGAACTTCCGATTTACAGATTAAAGCCTACGAAAAAGATATGGCGGAATCTAAAAAAGAAGTAGATGCGTATTTGTCCAAAATGGCAATGAATGTTGATGAAACCAATGCGACTTTAATGACAGATGCTGGCGACCTTTCAAAGGGCAAAGGTTTGTTTGAAATTAACTGTGTTTCTTGCCACAATCCAAAAGGAGAAGGTAACATCGGACCAAATTTGACAGACAAATATTGGTTGTATGGTAATGACGTCAAAGATTTGTTCAAAATGGTCAAATACGGTAATGCCAACGGTATGCCAGAACATGCTTCAAAACTGAATCCTATTCAGATTCAACAAGTTTCATCCTACGTTCTTAACTTGCCATTTGCTGAAGGAAAAGAACCGCAAGGGACGGAAATTAAATAGGAATAATTTCACATGTTTGAGGACGAAGAAGAATTTAGAGATCATGTATCGACAATTGGCGCCGACGGAAAACGGATTTGGGTTTATGCTAAAAAAATAGCCGGACCGTATTTCAATAAAAGGCAAATTCTAAGCTATCTTCTTCTTGCGTTTCTCTTCATCGCACCACATATAAAGGTTGGAGGACATCAATTATTACTCTTCAATCTTTTAGAACGTAAGTTTATCATCTTTGGAAAAGTATTCTGGCCTCAGGATATGTACCTTTTGGCTTTTGCACTCATCATCATGGTGGTGTTCATTATCCTTTTCACGGTAATTTTCGGCCGTTTGTTTTGTGGGTGGGTCTGTCCTCAAACCATTTTCATGGAGATGATTTTCCGACGAATTGAGTTTTGGATTGAAGGCGATTGGACCCATCAAAAAAAACTCGACAAACAGAAATGGGATTGGGAAAAAATCTGGAAGAAAACACTTAAACACGCCATATTCTGGGTAATATCTTTTCTAATCGCGAATACATTTTTAGCGTATATCATCGGTTCTGATGAATTATGGAAAATTCAAACTGACCCCATTGCTGAACACATTGGAGGATTAATCTCTTTGGTGATTTTTACAACTGTTTTCTATTTTGTGTTTTCAAAATTAAGAGAGCAAGTTTGCACTACAATTTGTCCTTATGGTCGATTGCAAGGCGTTTTGTTGGATCAAAATTCCATGGTTGTAGCCTACGATTACGTCCGCGGTGAAACACGTTCGAAATTTAGAAAAGATGAAGTTCGGTCAGAAGCTGGAAAGGGAGATTGTATAGACTGCAACCAATGCGTCCAAGTTTGCCCAACAGGAATTGATATTCGAAACGGTACTCAACTGGAATGTGTAAACTGTACAGCTTGCATGGACGCGTGTGATCACATTATGACTTCCGTTGGAACAGACAAAGGTTTGATTCGAATAGAATCCGAAAACGGAATAAAAAATGGTACTAGTTTCCAATGGACCAAACGTGTTATTTCATACACAATCCTGCAAATAATTCTAATTGCCGCTTTTGTGGCCTTATTGGTAACAAGAAAGGATTTTGAAACCAATATAAATCGTCAACGGGGTACGACCTATCAAACAAATCAGAAGGGTATGCTGAGCAATATCTTTGAAATTAACTTGACGAATAAAACGAACAAGGATTATAAAATTACGCTTGAAGTAGAAAATCCTAAAGCAGAAATTGAAATGGTCGTAAAAGACTTAACTTTGGAAAAAGAAAGCCTTTTAAAAGAACGATTCATCGTTAAAATGCCCTATAGTGAAATGGAAAATGGAATGAAAAAAATCACTATTCGGGTATTGGGCAATGGCAAATTAATTGAAGAAACCACGACCAAATTTATTGGTCCGATGTTGTAAAACTAAAAAAATGAATTGGGGAAAAGGAATAGCAATTACACTTGGAGCGTTCATCGTTTTTATTCTTGTTTTGGCCATCAAATTAATGTCCACGAATGTTGATTTGGTTACACCCGACTATTACCAAAGAGAAATTGATTACAGTCAAGAAATGGACGCCGTTCAAAATTCTGAGAACCTCGAATCTAAAATTGAATTTGAACTAATCGAAGCCCATTTAGCCGTCAAAATACCAGAAAACTTGGAGGCAAAAAACATTGAATTAAAATTAATTCGCAACAACAACGAAAAACTAGACAAAAGCTTTAAAATTGAAAACACCAATACGTTTTTAATTGACAAGAAAGATTTAGTTCCAGGGCACTACGATACGGAATTGTATTACACTGTTGGAGGTGAAAAATACATGCAAAAGGATAAAATTAAATTGTAAGCGGTGAACACATTTGTCATCACAGGATTCATTTTAGGATTGACATCAAGTCTTCATTGCATAGGTATGTGCGGACCCATTGCTATGGCTGTTCCGGTGAACCGAAAAAACAACTTCACTTTGCTGGGTGGTGTTTTACAATACAATTTGGGCCGTGTTTTCACTTACGCCATTCTCGGTTTAGCCATCGGAAGTATAGGTTTGACAGTAAATACCTTTGGTTTATTGCAATGGTTGAGCATCATTTCAGGCTTCGCATTGATACTTTATGCTTGGCGTAAATGGATTGGTGCCTCCTTTCACACCCAATTACCTTCTTTCAATGTAAACAGTTTTGTTAGCAAAGGGATTGGATCCGTATTGAGAAGTAAATTTCCTTTCAAATTGCCTTTGTTAGGCATGCTAAATGGTCTACTTCCCTGTGGAATGGTTTATGTTGCCTTAATGAACGCCTTGTTAACTGGGAATCAAGGGTCAAGTGCTTTGGCAATGATTGCTTTTGGCCTTGGCACCCTTCCATCCATGATTGCCGTTGGATTTGCAGCAGGGAAAATTAATGGTGCTTTGCGTACCAAATTGAACGCAACCGTTCCGTATATGCTCACGCTTGTCGGCTTTCTAATTATATTAAGAGGGATGAATCTTGGAATTCCATTTATCAGTCCAAAAGCTGAAATGGTGACCAGCCACAACAAGCAAACAGAAAGCACAAAACCAGCATTAAAAATGGAATGTTGTCACCCTTCCAAAGAAAGTTGTGAGACCGAAAATTGATTTCGTGATTTGTCGAAATCAACAAATTAATAACACATTAATTTTTCCTTTTCTAAATCTATTTTCCTTTTGTACATTTGATTCAGAATCAGTTGATTCTTGACAAGAATTACGTATAAAAATAATTCCACATTGCGATGAAAAAAATTACCTCCCTCCTGGCCTCTTTGCTGTTTAGCTTGATCGTAAATGCTCAAAACACCATTGTCACAGATACCATAATTCAATTGTCAACGTGTGCTGGAGGAAATGTTATTGTTCCTTTTACAGCTTCGGGCAACTTTCCAACTGGCAATATTTTCACTGCGCAACTGTCGGATGGCTTTGGACAATTTACCAATCCTATAAACATCGGTAGTATTCCTTTCAATGTTGGATTAATTTTTGCAACCATACCTGCCAATACAAATTTCGGTTTCTTGTACAAAATTCGAGTGATTTCGACCAATCCTGCTGTTATTGGAAGTCCTTGTCCCAACACGTTAATTATAACACAGGTGGCGCAGTTGAATCAAATCATCGCTACTCCAAATGATACTATTTGTCAGGGGCAAACGGTAACTCTATCTGCTTTAAATCCTGCTGGTTCATACCTATGGTCCACCGGTGATACCACGCAAGCCATAACCGTTTCACAAGGAGGTACCTATTCCGTTACCGTTACCGATTTTCTAATGTGTGAAACCGATACTAGTATTAACATAACCGTTCTACCACAGCCTTGCTCACTCGGTATTTCTGAATTAAATGATTTTAACGTAGTGATCTCACCGAATCCAACAAAAGGTATATTCCAACTAGAGCTCCCAAACTACGATGTTGCTTTGACTGAAATTTTAGTTTCTAACTCTCTCGGTCAACCTATAAAAACCGAACAATACAAATTGAACGAAAACACAGTGGAAATCAATTTGTCGTCCGCCGAAAAAGGGGTATATTTTGTTTGGATTTTGAATGGAGACCGTTCTGCAACTAAAAGAGTTGTGAAAGAGTAAATTTTTGAAGTTCAAAGGTTAAAAAATAACGGCTTTAGTTGGAAAAGCTCTAATTTCAATCAGCTAAACAATCCCATTTTCTAAATTTAATATTTCGAAAAAGCTTTATATCCTCCACATTTGTCAATTTTGGAATTTTTTGATTTTTCCTAAAAAATTATTAATATTGATTTCAACCTTGTTCATTTGACATAGTTTGTGCTGTTGTATTGGTGGAATCAGAAAAACCTATAGAGTAAGAAAGTAACTAAAAATCTAGATTTATGAAAAAATTTAATTTAATCTTTTTATCAACATTTTTTGTATTTAGCTTTGGCTTTGGTCAGCATTTTGATGTGCGTGCTTTTGGTGGAACAAACGTACTTCAGTTAACTAGCGATAACGGAGTATCCCTTATTGACGGTGTAGTTCATAACAAAAAAGTCTCTGGGCGAGTAGGAACACAATTCGGAGCTGCACTTACCTTCGGCACTCGGTTCTATGTTCAACCAGGATTTCAATACAATGTATTATCAACACAAGTTGTGCACGAAAATACTGAAACTGGCAATGAATTGGTCGACGAAACTACCATACATGCAATTTCAGTGCCTCTTAAAGTTGGGTTTCGATTAATTGACCCAGAAACAGAAAACTTGCTTAACGTCCGTGTTTTCGGAGGCTTGGATGGCTCCCATATTACTTCAGTTGAGCATTCTAAAAAATCTAATGCTATTGATGATATTGATGCATCCGATTTTTCTAATTTAATTCTTTCTGCCGATTTTGGAATCGGTATCGATTTATTCATATTTTATGCTGATTTAGGTTATCAACTTGGATTGTCTCCGGTATTTACAGGTGGTGATAATGCCAAGGCAAATGCTTTCTATGCCAATTTAGGAATCCGACTGAGCTTTTAAATTCTAAAATTACTCTTATCCCGGCTAAAAAAAATTGTCGGGATAAATTGTTTTAATGCAATTTACACCCTTTTGATTTGAGAAATTAGATATACAAAATATTGTTTTTATTCTTTTTTATCATTTTACATTTCAATATATATAAACCTAATAAAATACAAAATATGAAAAAGATTTTTCTAACTGTTGCTATCACACTTTCCTTACCGGTTTTTGTATTCTCCCAATCCAACGAAGCTATTCAAAAATTAAACGATGCCGGAGTAACCATTGATCAAATTGAACACTGCCTAAAAGATGCGGATGCTGAGTTTTATTTTAAAAGTACCCAAACTGACGTTTCAAAAAATGGAGATGGTAGTTCATATACCTCCGTCACAATTAGTGAATTTGACCCCAGCAAAGACAATGATGAGCACTGGACATTAATCAGCTCTAATGGTGTTACTCCTACTGCATCTGAAAATAAGACTTTCAACAAAACGTCCAATTCCAATCGTGCGTTTAACGGCCAAGTGGATCTAAAAACAGTAAAAGTCCTAAGCGAAGATGACAGCCAACTGGTAATTGGTCTGCGTTACGCAGTAAAAACACTGCCAAAAAAATATCGATTTTATGCGGATTGTGATGCTACCTACACCATTGACAAAATCAACAAAAAATTAGTATCGGGTACAATTGTCAACTTTAAAGAAACCAAAATATCAATCGCGAAAATTTCAAACGTAAAAGTAGATATGGAATTCGTTTTTTTAAATGAAGCGGAGGGATATCATATTTCAAATGAAAAACTAGAAATGTCCATCGAGGTATTAGGTCAAAAATCGCAGTCTAATTCTACAATAGTCTATTCGGACTTTAAGAAAGTTAAATAACGGTGAAGGAGCTGCTAAAATGCGTTGTTTGAGAAAGCTTTACATTACTTAAACTTAAAACCTTACTCAACAACAATCGTCTTTACAGAATTCACGCCATCCGCTTGAATCACCACGAAGTAGTTTCCTGCGTTCAGGTCTAATTTACAGTCTATTTTAGACGTGTTACTGTACTTGCTTTCCCATATCTTTTTTCCATCCAATGTAAGCACACTTAATTGAACGTCACTTGTCTTCTTGCCTAGCTCGATGGTAAATTTACCTGAATTCGGGTTCGGGAAAATGATTACAGGATCCTTGCTCAATTTATCAACTCCTAGGTTAGGATTGAAACGTACCTCATACGTAAATTTGTAAGTTTCGGTGGTGTCGCCATTTGAGCCGACAGCAAATACTTTGAAAAAAACGCGCGTTCCCAAAGGGAAATCTGGAATTGGAGCGTTACTTTTCCACGTACTATCAACAGTATTGCTCATCGTTATTGTATTGGTCAAGGTTGGCGTATTAATGGACCATTTTACGAAAACACTTGATAAATTTCCTCCATAAGAAATCATTGAAGTTATGTATTGGTCGACGTCTTGTTTAGGTTCATTTAAAGTAGGTGGATTTGTAATTTCCGTGGTTAAAATTGCTGGAAAATCTACTCTGTCTTTTAATGCATATTCCCACATTCCTCGTCCCCAAGTGGCAGCGCGCAAGGTATTGGATCCATAATTGATTTCCAATTCCTTCACAGACATGTTTGCCAAACCTGTATTATACATTGTCCAAGAACTACCATTCATGGGCATAACAAACACCCCAATTTCTGCACCAACATAAATATTGGAGACATTTGAATGATCAATTACTACCGAACGCAAGGGCATGTCGTTAAGATTGTAGGTAATATTTACCCAAGTTTGACCAGCATCGCTTGTAATGAATATTTTGTTTCCGTTATTTTGGTATTGGTCAAAAACAACGGCCATCACACTATCATTTTTCGGGTCAAAAGCAATGTCTCTAATACTAGCGTTCGGCAATCCTGCAAAAATTGGAGAGAAGGTTACGCCTCCATCTTCGGATCTTTCTAGATATCTGCCTCTTGACATCACAATAATATTTGTGTTATTTTCAGCGACAGCAGCACTTTCAATCACACCACCCGTGAACGAAGCCGCTGTTCCCAATTCCGTCCATGTGATTCCAAAATCGTCTGTTTTCCATACTTCGCCACTAAAATGATATACTTCAAAAGGATTGTTTGGGTTATAGGTCAATGGCGCAACCCAGGCGGCATTCCCTGATCCAGATTCGCCGGTAGGTTCGCCAGCATTTTGTGTTAAACCTCTATCTGCAGTTTTTCTTCGACCTCCGTATTGAAAACTTCCCATCATCCAATCTGGATTTAAAGGATGAACAATTGCTTCCATGCCGTCAGCTCCGTAAAACTCAACCCAACCGTCTTCACCCAAAATACTTGTGCCATTGTCTTGAGAACCTATCATGGTGCAAAAATGATTGGATTGACTTATTCCTAAGGTGTAATTTTCTCGGATGGGTGTCCCATCACTTAATCTTTGCCATGTCGTTCCGTTGTCTGGACTTTTGCACAAATAGCCGTCGGTAGACAGGTACAAAATCCCATTTACAGACTTCGCAGCCCGTAAATCTGCATGTACGTACGTATTGGAATTAAAGAAGTTTTGACTCAAACTTCCGCTTCCATTTAATGCATTTCCCAAATACCAAGAACCCGATTGATTAAAAGTTAAGCCTCCGTCAGTTGAGGTAAAAGGATCTATGGAACCTGTTACCATAACATTCGTATCGGTATCACTCACAACAAATGCTCCACTACCTTGACCAGGAGTAGACACCATTGAAAAGGTTGTGCCTTGATCCATAGATTTCCATAAGCCATTGCTCGAATTGAAAAATATACAATCTGGGCAAGCTGCGCTCACAGACAAATCTGCCACCACATTTCCGTTGGCAGAAATTGGTGATGTCAAATTCCAAGTTAAACCTGTATCGGTTGAAACATACACTTGATTCCGGTGGTTGTTAGCACTCCGTGAATCATAGGCGTAAATGATGTTTGGATTAGTGGGATGAAAATGAACTTCCAACAAATCGGCATTGGTTAAAAGATTTGTCCAGGTAGCAAGATCATCTGTCGAACGATATATTCCTTTGCTGGTTCCTACGAAAACCAAATTAGGGATGGTAGGATGGTACTCCAATTCATAAACACGAAATGATGAACCTAAACCACCCACACCGAGATTCGTTGGATTAAAATTAGTCTGTGTCCAAGTATCTCCTGAATCGTTTGATCTATAAACACCATGCGAGTATTGATTGTTAGCGTTTTGAACGTTGATTAAGACATTGGTCGTATTCGTAGGGCGCGCAGTAATAGCATTCACACCAGACGCAAAAAGTTCGTCGGTCGTTCCTGTCCAAGTTGATCCACCATTTGTAGAACGGTAAAAACCGCCACTTCTAGATCCCAAATACAAGCGATTTGCATTCGATGGGTCTACATAAAAATCTTCAATTCTTCCTAAACCTGCCGCATAGTGTCCTGTAATACTATCGATAGTCGCTGGGCCTAATTCTACCCACTCACCGCCAAAAAATGATTTTGTGGACGGATTTTCTTCCAAAAATTTCTTGTATTGATTGGCCGCAAACATTGGGTCGACGTTGCTTCTATCTCCCGCTGGGTAATATTTCGACTCATTTTCTTCGCGCCACCTTGCATAGGTTTTCCAGCCGGAACCTTTGGCGTCCTTGTCGTGAGTCTCAAAATACTTCTCAGCTGCCTTACATACATCGTATACGTTGTAAGAATTATCGTGCATCATTGCTTTCCAATCTTGGGAAAAAGCAAGTTGCGCAAAAAATAATGTTGAGAGGATAAGTATAAATTTCATAAAAGCATATTATCAATAAGGACAGCAAGATAGTGAGAAGAAATGTATAATGAACAAAATATAAATTGAAATCAGCTAATTACAATTGCAAAACCAGGAACAAACTTTATCTGAAAAATTTGTTTCGCCCAATTATTTGGCAAGTTTAATCTCTTCAAAAAGTGATTTGGAAAAATCTTACCTTTACAAGAGTGTCGAATTAAAATATGTCATCAAAGCTGCGTTTATTAATGATTGTACTTATCTATAAAAAACATATTTGGCGAATGGGTCTCTTATTCTTTAGCCTACTTTTCGGCCCTATTTTTCACTTATATTCACAAGAAAAATTACACTATAACACCCAAGGATTACTAAGTGAAACAACTTACAATCAGCTGAAAAAGAAAAGAAATTACCAACTTATTTCTGCTTTTGACACCATTTCTTACCAACCCTTTTTGATTTATGCTTTATACGTTAAAGAAAATAAATTTGGAATTATCGACAACAATGGAGTCGAAATAACCGCTGCCAAATATGACTTTATAGGAATGAACAAAATAGAAAATCCAAATTATAGAGGTTTTCACGAAA
>JAHEMP010000257.1 GCA_024643585.1 Crocinitomicaceae bacterium
GCAGTGGATGTAGCTTTTTTCTGTGTTCGAAATGTCCTTCATGCTTTCGTTGATGTAATCCAAAGGCGCATTGGTAGCATTCACGATATGTTCGCTTTTGTATTCACTTTCTTTACGAACATCGACGATTGTAGCATTTTTCATTTTTGCTAAATCCTCGGGAGCAATGGAGGTGATGGTTTCAATCGGCATATCTGTCTTTTTCCAAGCTTCTATTCCGCCTTTCAAATACCCTTGTGCGTTGTCGTAACCCACACGAGCCATTCGCGTAATTACTTCTTCAATTCGGTTTTCGTCTGCTACAACAAGTATTTCTTGTTTCACATCCGGCACCAAGGTCCCCAACCACGTCGCAAAACTTCCGTCAATGCCTATGAATACGGAACCAGGAATGTAACCTTGGACAAATTCTTTTTCGGATCGAGTATCGATAATCAAGGCATTGGTTTCGCTGGCAACAATTTCAAACTCGATAGGATTCAATCCTTTTGCCCCTTGGTTGATCACGCTATCCAAACTTTCATACCCTTGAATGTTGATCATTACGTTTTGTGGGAAATAGGATGGAGGCGGCATCAAACCAGTAAGTACTTCTTTTTTGAATTCTTCTTTGGTCATATCGGGACGCAAGGCATAATTCGTTTTCTTTTGGTTGCCCAAAGTATCAAAACGTTCGCTGCTCATGTTTTTACCACACGCGCTGCCTTGTCCGTGATTTGGGTAAACGATAATGTCGTCGTTCAAAGGCATGATTTTGTTGCGAAGAGAATCGAACAAATGTCCAGCCAATTTATCTTGTGTCAATTCTGCAATTACTTTCTGCGCCAAATCTGGTCGACCAACATCACCAATAAACAAGGTGTCACCCGAGAATAACGCGACTTCTTTTCCGCTTTCATCGCGAAGTAAAAGACTTGAACTTTCCATGGTGTGCCCTGGTGTGTGCAACAATTCCAAGGTAACATCTCCAACTTTAAAGATTTGTCCGTCTTCCGCAACGATTTTCTCGAAGCTGGTTTCCATAGTTGTTGGTCCGTAAACGATAGAGGCTCCCGTTTTTTTCGCCAAATCAATGTGACCTGAAACGAAATCTGCGTGAAAGTGCGTTTCAAAAATGTATTTGATTTTCGCCTGGTCTTTCTCAGCTCTCTCTAAATAAGGTGCCGTATCGCGCATCGGGTCGATGATGGCCACTTCGCCGTTCGATTCAATGTAGTAAGCCGCTTCGGCTAGACATCCTGTGTAAATTTGCTCTAATTTCATATATTTTGTATTAATGCGTTTCTGTATGTTCTTCCTTCAAAAGGACAATACAAAATTAGAGAGTTCATTTCGAATGGTTTGTGACTTGAGTCACATAGAAAGCTGAGAAAAATCAATTTAGAGAGAGAGGGAGAATAGAGAGCGGAGAGGAGAGAGCAGAGAGTGGGAGAGGAGAGTTCTGACTACAATTAATGAAAACTTAATTGTGGCATTCTATTTGATTTATAAGGAACTTGGATATTTGAAAAGTTTAAATCATCAAAAACACTGACTCATGACCGTATTTTCTAGACAAACCTCTATTCGGTTTCAAATCGTTGTATACCTTGTAATTGCCTGTTGGATATTATCGGGGTTAATTTTGTTTTTTAAGGGTTAAAGATTATCCTACTCTTCCTACTTCCCTGGAAAAAGAATTCTAAATGCACCCGCAGCGATTAATCCAATGAAAATGGTGTAGGAACCTTTTCCCGAATTTACCGCATCTGTTTCCGACAAGATTGTCATGATTACCCCAGCCAAGACTAAAACGATTCCAATGAATTGACTCTTCGTGCCATCTGGTCCCGATGAAGTTTTGACAGAGTCGCGGTTGGGATCAACAGGATTTTCAGCTATATACTTTCTAGCTTTTATCGATTCTTCCGATTCTTCAAATAGGCCGCAAGAATCCACAAAATTTGGCTTTTCGTTTGTTTTACCGCAAACTATACCTGTTTTAGGATCGAACGATTTGTGAATGCAAAAATCACAAAATTTGGCTAGGTTTTCATATTTCATACCATTGACTTGAAGATTCTAAAAATAGAGAACTTCTGTTTGAAAATGGGGAATAAACGAAAAATTATCGCACCAAAACCAAATGCGAAGTTTCGATTCCGTCCACCCAATGCATTACCTCAGGCTCTATTTTCACGAAATCGCCGGCGTTCAATTCCTGTTTTTCGCCTTTTTCGTTATCAAAAACAGCGGTTCCAGAAACACAAACCAGCAAAGCGGGAATTTTCGTTACGTGCTTGCTGAGTTGAGCACCCTTTTCTATTTTTATGGCTACAGCCGTCCCCGTGCTCGCGTCACTTTTAAAAAGCCATGGGGTTGAAACCGGTTTTTCGGTGGTGTGTAAATCTTTGATGTTCATGCTCCTTGTGTTTCTAGGTTTTTAAAGCAAAAGACCCAACTTTAACGAGTTTGTTTTTTGCCTTGTCGTGCGTTACGAACAAAGGTACAGCGCCACAATTGATTTTTTTGTGACTGAAGTCACCTAATAAATTGATATTGATTTTTTCGACAAATTAATGCTGCTGCATGTGCCCAATTTCACCTTCTTGTAGTTTCAAAATCCAATCGTAATACCCAATAAAGTGCGAATCGAAAAATCCTTTTTTATCGTAGAGATCCTTTGGAATAAATGCCCTTTTGCTATACGGCAATCCATCTGCACCCATTTGCGGAGCAACACCGTCTTGTAGACAAGGAGCGTCAGAATGCGTCAAATTGAACCGACTTCCGTATTGCCAAATTTGTTGCCATTCTCTGGGATTCACGGCACCACTTTTCGCATTTTCTGGTGCGATGATGTAGAATCCACCAAAATTTATTTTGTCGCGCAACACCTCTATCATGCCCAAAGCGTAGGCATAGCCCATGCTGTGCGCGACGATGTACAAGGTGTCATTTTCGGATGAATTGGGCAGTGGATTCATTTCCTGCAGTAAATTCATACCGGCAATTTTACCTTTTGTTTTTCGGTATTCAAAGCCACTTTTGTTGTTCTTCATCTGCAACAACTTTTCTGTTTTGGAAGTGGGCAAAATGAAGCGCAAAAGATTTTCATTTTTAACCGTATGACAGGTATGCTTTTTTGGATTTTTACACCGCAAAGGATAAAGCTGCGAAATTCGCGTGAAATTTATAAGAGATTGGTAATTAGAGGTCGACACCGAAAAATGACCGTCTGCGTAGAACGTAAGCGACGGATTGATTCTATTTTGAAATTGTTGGTTGATTGCTCCCCACGGTTCCCAGTAATCGTAACGATCGAAGTTGTAAATGAAGTTCGTAGAATTGGGAAATTCCAGTCCTTTTGATTGTATGCCTTTGAAATTTTCGCCAAAGGTTTGACCAGTAGAAGTCGGTCTGTACCCGTTAACGAACAAAAGTACACGGCGGGGAACATCCACCAGATTTTTGTAGCCTTCCAATTTTTTGCCATCGTAGGTGTACACTTCTTGGCTGATTGGTTTGCCTTTTTTGTCTTTGTGCGTAAAAACGGTGTAATGCGTTCGAGCGAAGGCGCGTATGGAATCTTGACGTAAAATCAAACTATCGCTTGTTGCCACGAGTCGCAACTGCGGACCATCCAACGAATCCTTTTCCTGCCATT
>JAHEMP010000258.1 GCA_024643585.1 Crocinitomicaceae bacterium
ACCCATAGGGAGGGCGGTGATCTTTCGCTGTCAAGCAACTCGGAGCCGAATCCAGATGAAAGAACGCATTTTGTTCTTGCATGATTTTATCCAACATAAAAGCACTCGCACCACTGCTAACATCTTCGTCAACAATTAACAATCGATTTGTTTTCTTTAACGAACTTGCAATGACGTGATTTATATCAAATGGCAATAATGTTTGAACATCAATTAATTCGACATTTATATCCAATTGAATCAATTGTTGAGCCGCAACTTCACACAAGTTAAAAGTCGAACCATAGGACACGATAGTTAAATCAGTTCCTTCTTTAACTATCTCAGGAACTCCCAGAGCTTCTCTGAATTCGCCTATGTTAGTCGGTCGTTTTTCTTTTGATCGATATCCATTCAATGGCTCAATAACCAAAGCGGGTTCATCTGCAGCCATTAAAGTATTATAAAAACCTGCAGCTTTAGTCATGTTTCTTGGAACACAAACATGCATACCACGCAATGAATTCACAATCATACCCATTGGACTTCCACTGTGCCAAATACCCTCAAGTCTGTGACCTCTTGTTGAAATAATCAAAGGGGCTTTTTGACCACCTTTCGTGCGGTATTGAACAGTTGCTAGGTCGTCCGAAAGAATTTGAATGGCGTATAGCAAATAATCCAAATATTGAATCTCAGCGATAGGTCGCAGTCCACGCATTGCCATACCAATACCTTGACCAATAATTGTACATTCACGAATTCCAGTATCAGCGATTCTTAGAGCGCCAAATTCCTCTTGCAAACCTTCAAGAGTTTGATTTACGCCTCCTATTTTACCGGCATCTTCCCCAAAAATCAATGCTTCAGGATAGTTACTAAATAATTCTCTGTAATTGTCCCTAAGAATTAAACGTCCGTCCTCCATTGGTGAATCGGCATTGTAAGTCGGTGGAACAGCTTTTACATTCAATGCATTACTCGCAGAATTTGAATGCAAGAATGAGCTATAACGATCCTTGTTTTTGTTAATTTGGGCTTGAATCCAATTGGAAAGTGTTTTTTTACTTGGAATCGATTCCTCACGAACCGTACGAAGCACTTTTCTGGCCATTGAAAGAATATCCTTCCGAATTGGGTCCATGGACTTTTCAAGAGTTTCGATATCCTTCTGAATAAAAACACCATTTGAACTTTCCTTAGCTACTGTATTTAAAATAGTTAATGCTTCTAGTAAGTCGGCATTTATCTCATTTGTTAAATCTTTCCAGGCTAAATTTTTTGCATTTCTGACCTCTGTTTTTGCTGCTTTTCTAATTTCTTCTAGCTCTTCAGCGCTTGCAATTTTTTGACCGTCAGCTTCGAAACTAACTATCCACTCCTGGAATTTATTTATACAATCAAACTCCGTCTCCCATTTTAACCTTTCATCCGTTTTGTATCGTTCGTGAGAACCAGAAGTAGAGTGACCTTGCGGTTGATTCACTTCTTGAACGTGAACCAAAACCGGAACATGCTCTTCTCGGGCAATTTTGACAGCTTTTTCATATGTTTCGCAAAGGTGAACATAATCCCAACCTTTGGTTCTTAAAATTTCATAACCAGGTTTGTCATCAGTCCTTTGCATACCTGCTAAAGCTTCTGATATACTGTCTTTCGTTGTTTGATGCTCGCGTGCAACTGAAATACCAAAACCATCATCCCAAACAGACATGACCATTGGTACTTGTAAAACGCCCGCAGCGTTAATAGTCTCCCAAAATGGACCTTCTGAAGTAGATGCATCTCCGATTGTTCCGAATGCAACTTCATTTCCTCCATTTGTGAATTTTTGAAATTCTTCTAAATCCTTTAAGGTTGGGTGATTTCTGTAAACTTTTGAAGCCTGAGCTAATCCCAATAATCTTGGCATTTGACCGGCAGTTGGCGAAATATCAGCAGAACTATTTTTTTGTTCCATCAAATTTTTCCATTCTCCATTTTCATCTAAATTTCGAGTGGAATAATGTCCCCCCATCTGACGTCCTGCAGATTGAGGTTCGCGCTCAACATTAGTATCTCCGTACAATCCTGCAAACCATTCTTGAACAGTTAGTTGATCGATTGCCATCATGAAAGTTTGATCTCGGTAGTATCCAGATCGGAAATCTCCATTTCTAAATTGCTTTGCAAGGGCAATTTGGGCTAATTCTTTGCCATCCCCAAATATTCCAAATTTCGCTTTTCCTCCTAAAACTTCTCGTCTTCCTAATAAAGAAGTTTCTCGAGAAATAGCGGCTAATCGAAAATCTTGTAAAACTTGCGTTTTAAAACTTTCGAAATCCAATGCAACAATAGGTTCAGAAACAGATGAGTTCGTCATAAAGCATCAATAATTAAGTGTGCAAATTTAGTAAAAAATAGTGTTTTTTTTATTTCGTCTTACTTCCTTTCTACGATATTTTGTGAATATTGGTTTAAGTTTGATTTATTCTTAAACTAAAAAATACAAACTTGTTTTGTTCTTCATTCGTTTAGTTATAACTTTAGGGACTTGAAAATAAGAAATTTAATAAAGCAGTATGCGCCATATTTTATAGATGTTTGGCAATACCTTGTCATTATTATTCTTTTTATTCTTGCGGCTATTTTTATTTTGTAATTGGAACTAACCTTTTTTATATGAAAAATATTTTCTTTTATTTCCTAATCGCTTTGTTTGTTAATACCTCATTCGGACAGGTGAACATGACGCTTTTGTCTAATTTAGATTATCAAGTTCTGCACAATAGTGAGCTGAATGACATTTGGGGACATGTTGACGCTGCAGGGAATGAATATGCATTAGTTGGCGCGGTGAAAGGCACATCAATTGTGGATGTTACCAATCCAAACAGTCCAGTTGAAGTTTTTTGGAAACCCGGGATGAATTCAATTTGGAGAGATATTAAAACATGGGGAAACTATGCTTTTGTAACCACAGAGGCACAGCAGGGTTTAACTATTATTGATATGAATGGTTTGCCAGGCTCGACAAATCTTCCTACGGCCTTTTATAATGGACCGGCCGGAAACACATGGGCAAGTGCCCATAACTTGTATATCGATGAAAATGGATACGCATATATTTTTGGTGCTAATAGAGGAAACGGTGGCGTTATTATCTTAGATGTGCACACCAATCCTATGGCTCCAATCGAAGTTGGTGTGTTTGATAATTGGTATGCTCACGATGGATACGTTCTAAACGACACCTTATATGGTGCGCACATAAGCGATGGATTTATGTCCGTGGTAGACGTAACAGTAAAATCTTCTCCCGTATTGTTGGGAACAAAAATTACGCCCAACTCTTTTGCTCACAATGTTTGGACTTCCGTTGACGGTAATTATGCATTTACAACAGACGAAAAACCTGGAGCATTTATTGCGGCATATGATGTTTCCAATCCAGCAAACATTGTTGAGGTGGACCGTATACAAAGTTCACCTGGATCCGCTGTAATTCCTCATAATTCGCACGTTCTTGGCGATTATTTAATTACGAGTTATTATAGAGATGGAATTACCATTCACGATGTTTCAAGGCCTAATAATATGGTAGAAGTTGGAAACTATGATACCTCGCCTTTAACAGGAAACGGTTACAATGGTTGCTGGGGTGTTTATCCTTTT
>JAHEMP010000028.1 GCA_024643585.1 Crocinitomicaceae bacterium
AGATGTGGATGCTTTTCCAGGGCATATCGTCTGCAGTTCTGCTTCAAAAAGTGAAATTGTCATTCCAATACTACTTAATGGAGAAGTTGTTGCTATTTTAGATGTCGATAGCGATCATTTAAACGATTTCGATTCAATTGATAAAATTTATTTAGAAGAACTTGCCTTATGCGTTTCGGAATTGTATTGATTCTTTTCTTTTTAAGTTCCTGTGCTCAAGTGGGTGTTCTCAGTGGTGGACCAAAAGATGAAAATGCACCCCAACCTATATTAGAGAGAATGAACCCGCCAAATGCTTCTGTCAATTATTCTGGCAATACATTAACCATACCATTCGATGAATATATCAAATTGAACAACCCAAGCGAAAACTTGATTGTCGTCCCACCAAACATAAAGCCTTTTGCCAAAGTCAAAAACAAATCGCTCATCATTACTTGGGAAGAAGAACTCGCCTCAAATACAACCTACGCTTTTTACCTGAATAGAGCGATACAAGACACCAAAGAAAATAACGACTCGTTGATGACTTTTGTCTTTTCTACTGGCGACTATATTGATAGCTTAACCGCACGGTTTTATGTTCGTGAATCTTTCGGAAATACCCCGCAAAAAAAATGGTTAGTGGGTTTATACGAAGAGTTTTCGGATACTATTCGTCCCAATTATTTCGCGGAATCTGTTGATGACGGTCTAGCTAGTTTGTCTTATTTGAAGCCTGGTACGTATGAAGTCGTTGCTTTTTTAGATAAAAACAACGATTTAAAGCACCAACCTGACGAACCACTGGGTTTCAAAAATAAATCCGTTCAAATAGTTGATGACTTCCTGGATACCGTTCCAATTCGGACCTATATGCCTCAATTGGCGCCTAAAATAACCCATTTTTCTTTCCTCTCTCCTGGATTATTTGCAATCGCTTCAAACCGTTCTATAGAAAAGGCTGGATTCACAATAAATGGGCAAAATATTCCAACGGAAAACTATATTTATCTTAGTTCTGATTCACTGCTGCTTCCCTATTTCCCTAACGATTCCAGTTTGTTTACATTGATTGCAAAAACAAGCGATTGGACAGATACTTTATCGCTTCGAATAAGTCAAAAAGAAAAGAATAAAGCCCTCCGTTTGAAGTTGGAAAAAGGAAATGAAGTTTTGCCATCTGAACCACTTGAATTGATTTCCACTTTAGAAATAGAAACGCTGAACGCCCAACTAATTTCCGTTCAAAACGCTGAGGACAGTTCTATTCTTATAATTAAAAGTCTTAATGCCAATGGCAGTAGAGTTGAAATTAATTTTGACAAAGAAAACGTCTCCAAGGCGAACATTGTTTTCCTTCCAGGAGCAATAAAAAATATGGCTAGCTCTAATATGGATACTATTATTATCAATGTTCTTTGTCTAAAAAAGAAAGATTTGGGTAATATGGTTGTCGATATATCCAGTTTTGATCAAGACGTCGTTTTGGAAATTTTACTGGGAAAGGCGCTTGTAAAGTCTGTACCTATGCCTAAAAATAAGCGCCAACAATCATTTGCGAATCTTAAGCCTGGCGATTATTCTTTTCGAATTGTATTTGATGAGAACAAAAACGGAAGATGGGATGGTGGTGATCGAGAAAATAAAATACAACCAGAATTTGTGGAAATTTTCCCCGAAACAAAAAAAGTCCGCGCGAACTGGGATTTGGAAGTTGTTTTGAAAAAACCATTCAATGGAGAATAACCCACTGGAAAAAACGCTTTCTGGATGGAGAATTTCAATCCCCATTGTTCTTGGTTTGACCATAGCCACCTTAATGATCTTCCGCAGTGTTCGCCAAACCACTTTCATTGCAGTCGGTGAAGGGTTAGGAACATATCAATGGGTCGATAGCAACAAAAATGGCATTATTGACATTCATAGCCCCAATGAATTTATTAAAACTTCGAAGGGAGATTTTGAAATAGAAACCGTGTCGTCCGTTATTCGCTCTTTGGATTTTGGTTATAACGTATGGGGGTGGCTTTTCGTCGCGATACTTTTTATGGTGGGTCGTGATTTCTTTTATATGGTACGGATACGAATTCTAACTAAAAACGACCTGACTTGGAAAAGATCAATGGTGGTTATACTGCTATGGGAGTTTGCTTCGGCACTAACTCCTGGTGTTGTCGGTGGAGCAGCCGTTGCAATGTTCATTTTAAATCGTGAAAAAATTGCCCTTGGTCGATCTACCGCTATCGTTGTTGTAACGGCTTTTTTAGACAACCTATTTTATTTGATTCTGATTCCAATCCTATTCTTAATAATCGATCAAAGTTTACTTTTCCCAGAGAGTGTGCCGGGTTCAAATGGCGTGCAAATAATTTTTTGGACAGGCTTTGTGACAATCTTTGTGGTGTGTTCCGTTCTTTTTGCCAGTATTTTTTTGGTTCCCAACCTTGCAAAAATTATTCTTGGGTTTATTTTTCGATTTCCCTTACTCAAAAGATGGCGAGAAAAAGCCATTCAAACTGGAGAAGAAATTTTTACCACTTCCGCCGAATTGAAAGGTGAATCCTTGTCATTTTGGGTCAAAGCCTTTCTTAGCACTTTTGGGTCTTGGATTTGTCGATATTTGGTTGTCAACGCTATTCTTCAAGCCTTTATCCATTTATCGTTAACCCAGCATTTCCTTTTATTGGGAAAACAACTTGTGCTTTGGCTGTTTATGCTGGTCAGTCCAACTCCAGGGGCGAGTGGAGTTGCTGAATTTGCTTTTGGCGAACTCTTATCCTCTTTTGCCACTTCTAGTATGTTGCTTGTTGCAATGGCCGTGATTTGGCGTTTGATTTCTTACTTCCCCTACTTGTTTATCGGCGCATTTTTGTTGCCAAGGTGGTTGAGAAAATAGTCGTGTAAACGGATAGTAATGCTACTTTGTTTTTTCACAGCGCTCTTTCAACTTTTTATTCATTTCGATAAAACCTGGAAGTGTTTCGTTGTCCAATTTTTTTGAAAATAACCCTACCAATATTCCACTAAAAACTTCACGTTGAATAAACGTAGTGGAACCATTCGGATTTTCTATTAGTTGAAATTGATGCTCGCCATCAAAAAATCCTTTGAAAAGTAATTTTCCTTTCCATTTAAATTCTTTGTTCGTATCAAAAACCAAAACTTTAGGTTTGAAACTCATGGTTTGGATTTTAGCATGAATTGTTTGACCAACAATTGGTGATCCTGAAATCGAATGAATAAATGGGTTCCATTCTGGATATTTTTCAAAATCCACAAGTACATTCCAAACCTCTTCTGGACTTGATTTGATGTCTATGCTGCTCTTGATTTCTTTTATCATGTCTTCCGTAATTAAGTCGAAACCAGAATTTAATCTTTGCCCTTTACAAAGGAATGTTCCCGTGTTTTTTCCAAGGCAAACTTTCATTTTTATTTTCCAACGATTTGAAAGCGGCGATTAACCTTGGGCGCGTTTCTTCCGGAAGAATTACATCGTCAACGAATCCTCTTTCTGCCGCACGATATGGGTTGGCAAATTTCTCTGCGTA
This sequence comes from Crocinitomicaceae bacterium, assembly GCA_024643585.1. Lineage (GTDB taxonomy): Bacteria > Bacteroidota > Bacteroidia > Flavobacteriales_D > Crocinitomicaceae > UBA2040. The sequence goes on from JAHEMP010000028.1 coordinate 3,534, forward strand.
TTCCGCTTCCTTTTCCAACAATTTAGCCGCAGGATCCGATGCCTCAGAAATTTCTCTTTTGAAAATAATTTCAGCCGCACCCTTAGCTCCCATAACAGCAATTTCGGCTGTTGGCCAAGCGTAGTTCAAATCAGCCCCTATATTTTTTGAGTTCATGACGTCAAACGCCCCACCGCATGCTTTTCTGGTAATCACCGTGATTCTTGGAACGGTAGCCTCTGAAAAAGCATACAACAATTTTGCGCCGTGTGTAATAATGCCTCTCCATTCCTGATCCGTTCCTGGCAAGAACCCTGGAACGTCCTCGAATACCAACAGCGGAATATTAAATGCATCGCAAAAACGAACAAACCGAGCCCCTTTTCGAGATGAATCTATATCCAAAACACCTGCCATAGATGCTGGTTGATTGGCAACAATTCCAATTGTTCTTCCTTCCAATCGCGCAAAACCAACCACTATGCTTTTCGCAAAATCTTCTTGAACTTCGCGGAAACTATCATCGTCAATAACACAATCCACAACTTTACGAATGTCATAAGGGACATTTGCATTGTCTGGAATAATGTTTTTTATCGTTTCAAATTTATTTTCACTGAATTCAAAAATACTAGGTTGTGGAGCTAATTCTCTCGCATTTTGAGGCATGTACGTTACCAAGTCACGCACTTTCTTCAAACATTCCACATCGTTACTAGCTGTAAAATGATTTACCCCTGATTTCTCGGCGTGCGTTTTCGCCCCACCTAAGTCTTCAGATGACACCTCTTCATGGGTTACCGTTTTTACCACGTTTGGCCCTGTTACGAACATGTAAGAAGTTTCTTCCACCATGAACACGAAATCTGTCAGTGCCGGCGAATATACTGCCCCGCCCGCGCAAGGACCCATGATAACTGAAATTTGAGGAATCACACCTGACGCTCGCGTATTTCGAAAGAAAATATCGGCATACCCTGCCAAAGAAACAACCCCTTCTTGAATTCTAGCTCCTCCTGAATCGTTTAATCCGATTAATGGGGCGCCGTTTTTCATGGCCAAATCCATCAATTTACAAATCTTGTCGGCATGCGTTTCCGACAAAGAACCGCCTAATACTGTAAAATCTTGAGAAAACACGTAAACCAAACGACCGTGTATAGTTCCAAAACCAGTAACGACTCCGTCGCCAGGGTAATGAACCTTGTCCAAACCAAAGTAAGTGGAACGGTGTTCAACGAACATTCCTGTCTCCTGAAATGAATTTTCATCAAGCAATAATGTAATCCGCTCGCGTGCTGTTAGTTTGCCCCCTTTGTGTTGTTTTTCAATTCGAGCCTCACCTCCACCAAGAACAGAGTCTTTTCTTCTTTGAATAAGTTCGTCGCGTTTTTCCTTCATTTTGTTTTGGTTTGAGAAGAAGCAAAGATAATAGAAGGTTGGGGATTGCGCATAGTTGTATGTGATTTTTATAAAGCGCAAGCATCTAAGAAGCGTCTGAAGTGCACTTTTCGGGTGTTGAAAAGAGCGAATAACTGCAAGAATTAAACTTGATTAATCGAAATCTACGCAAAATGAATAAACCTCATCGCCCGAAAAGTCAAATGGGTAAACAAGATTTTTGGATTTGCATTCCGCTCTATATGATAATGTGCATCGCTAAAAATCTTCATGAATTCAACGATGTTGTTTCCCGTAATGAATTTGGCAAAATTCTTTAAAAAAGCTGCTTCCTCGTTCGAGACCCTTGTCAACTGATCATCTGTATAATTTTTCAAAATGCTTTGGCGACACATGTGGAGAGCGTACTCTAAAAATATTTTTTGTTGTTCTCGGCCAATTCCTGAAACTTTGTCTGCCCAATCCATCATTTCTACCACATTCTTTTTAAAAGAACTTCTCATCATTTCAATAAATAAATCTCTATTTCCTGATTCTGAATCGGCATGCGATAAATAAGCCTGAATTTCACAGATATTGGCTTCGGTTCTTGCAACCATGCTTTCTATTTCATTCAAAGGCATGCTTGTCTTCGTTTTAACATATTCTGTTACTTCCGAAAACGACAATCGGGGTATTTTACGTATTTGGGTGCGTGAGAGTATGGTTGGTAAAATGTAGTCTCCATTTTCTACTATCAAAATCAACAATGTCTTGGCGCTGGGTTCTTCAAGCGTTTTTAAAATTTTATTGGAAAAGGCTGGATTCATTTCTTCTGCCATCCAGATTACAACGACTTTATATCCACCTTCGTAGGACATCAAAGACAACTTATGAAGCAATTCCTTGCTTTCATCTGTTCCAATTATTGGTCTTCTGCCCTTGTCATCCGTAAAATTAATCCAATCGTTAAGATTAAAATAGGCTGATTTGCCAACTATTTCACGCCATTCTTTAAGCATTGGGTCGGCCGTTTTTGAAATCGACTGAACCGTTGGAAAAACATAATGGACATCAGGATGAGCCAAATGACTATTTTTTTGACAATTCGGGCAAACACCACACGAATCATTCTCCTTTTTGTTTTCGCAAAATAAGTATTGGATAAACGCTAAAGTTAAGGCCAGACTTCCATAGCCTGTTTGACCTAAAAATAATTGAGCATGACTAATTTTGTCCAAATTAATTTCATGAATCATTCTTTTTTTAACGTCCTCTTGTCCTACTACCTCTTTAAAAAGCATGCCTAAAATTAACTATTTTCTTTTCCTAAGCCTTAATTAAGATTTCATTATTTTTACATTTTTCGACAATTTTCGTGGGTTAGATATATATTTTATGGGTCCATCGAATCTGGTAGAAAAGTAAGCGTTGAAATTAATTAAGTAATGCTCCAAAATGTTTGAGAATATACGTTATCATTTACTGCTTCATTTCATTATTTTTATTTGGGGTTTCACAGGTATTCTTGGGAAATTAATTCATTTGGAGAGTTTGTCCATTGTTTGGTGGAGAGTTGTCATTGCCTTTTTGGCGCTTGGGATATATCTAAAAGTTATCAATTGGAATTTTAAAGTAAATTCTCGTAAACAATTGTATGGAATCCTGGGTGTTGGTGTGCTCGTCTCGTTACACTGGATTTTATTTTACAAAAGCATTCAACTTTCTACCGCTTCTCTTGGCATATTGTGTCTTTCCACGACAACTTTGCACGTAACTTGGCTAGAACCTTTAATCATGAAAAGGAGGTTTCTTCTATCTGAATTCATTTCAGGCATACTGATAATTTGTTCTTTGATTTACGTTTCTGGCGATTTTAGCACCACAGATTACACAGCGTTATTTATTGGCTTGGCTTCAGCCCTAATGGCCGCCCTTTTTTCTGTTTTCAACGCTAAGTTAGTCATAGACAACCCTTCCCAAACTATTAGTTTTTATGAATTTGGAATAGCCGTGGTATTTCTTAGTGTACTCCTTGCCTTTGAGGGACGACTGAACTATTCATTGTTCGTCATGACAACTACAGATCTGTTGTGGCTATTGTTCTTAGGGATTGTTTGTACTTCGTTTGCTTTTCTAGTCGTAATAGATTTGGTGAAAAGACTTGGTGCATTCACCGTTTCTTTGAGTATAAACATGGAACCTGTTTACACTATTTTTCTGGCAATCGCTATTTTAAATGAAAACGCTCGGCTTTCCAATAAATTCTACATTGGAGCCGCAATTATTGTAACAATAGTTGTCTTAAACGCGATTATAAAATATCGTATGAAGCAGAAGAATGCGAGAGCATTTGAAAAAAATTAAACGTACTTTTTATCTTTCAAATAATTCAACCATTTTTCTTTTTGATTGTCATTCAATACCCGAGGAAATTTATTTTGGGCGCCTAACTTGCCTATTGATTCCAAAAACCCATAGAATGCCTTTGTCGGAATTACCTTTAAAATTGGATCCTTCAGGTTGTACTTGCGGCTCGATGCATAATCGTCGTTCAGTTCCGAAATTTTCGCGTCTAGTTTTTTCATAACATCAACTTCATTGGTTTCATTATCACAACCGATAAACCAATAATGTCTCAATTCAACTTCATCCGCATAAAGACAAAATTCTGTATAATCTGTATCTCCCTCTTTTCCAACACTGTTTATTGCATTGTTTATGTTATCCAAGGACAAATGCTCGCCGACCAAACTCACGAACTGCTTTATTCTTCCTGTAATTATTATTTCGAAGCGCTCTTTGTCCACAAAACGAACTAAATCTCCAATCATATATCTCCACAATCCTGAATTGGTAGAAATCACTAAAGCATAATCAACCTTTTCTTCCACTTCGTTTAAGGTCATGGCTTGGTATTGATTTTGAAGTGTTCCGTCATCTTTAAAATAATCAGAATTGAACGGTACGAATTCAAAGAAAATCCCATTGGTCAACAATAGCTCCATTCCTTTCCTGTCAGGTGAAACTTGATACCCAAAATAACCTTCACTCGCCAAATAAGTGTCCATCGCGTAGATTTCTTTCCCCAAAACTTTTTTCAATCTAGACTCATAGGGTGCCATAAAAACACCACCATGCATGTATATTTGGAAATTCGGCCAGATGTCGTGTATCGTTTTTAGATTGTATCTTTCTATGACTTTTTCCATCAACAATATACACCAACTTGGTACACCAGCTACAGTTCCAATGTTCCATTCTGGTGCTTTTTCAACCATTAGTTCAAGTTTCTGATTCCAATCCTTAAGCTTTGTTATTCGTTCTCCTGGTTTGGTAAATGGTGCGACTACTGGAGAAGTATATTTTTTCAATATTCCACTTAAATCTCCCTCAATATGCGTTGGTGTTTTCGTTAATTTGGTAGATCCACCAACAACCAAAAAGCTAGCCTCGTAGAAGGCATCCGGCAAATTTAATTCATGAAGCGTGGTCAACTGCTTCATTGTTGTTTTTTGAAACGACCGTATGGTTTGAATGGTGATTGGTATCCTCTTACTTGGAGAACCTGTTGTTCCCGAAGACAAGGCATAATGACGAATTCTTCCTGGCCATATTATATCTCTTTTGCCTTCAATACAATCTTTTAACCAATTATCATAGAAATCATTGTATTCCGTTATAGGAACGTTTGATTGGAACCCTTCAACCACCTCGTCTTCAAAAAGAATATCTTTGTAATTATATGTCTTGCCAAATTTGGTTTTTTTCGCTTTCTCAAGCAACTTAACCAAGGTAATTACTTGATGATAATACTCCTTACTTTTGTTAAGCGATCGCTTGTAAGAAATCTCATTTGTTTTTTTTATTAACTTCCCGATAATTGGCATTCAAATGGGTTTTGTTGTTATCCAAAGTTAATTTATTTTCTGTATTCAAGCTTAGTCTATTGCAATAATTGAAGCGTGTGGTAGATGCGTGTTTATATAATAGATTTTATTAAATTTGCTGAAAATTCATTCTCCTCTATGAAAACATTTATTGTTCCTCACGACTTTTCTCCAGTGGCTGACTTTGCCTTACAACATGCTGTTACAACCGCAAAATTTTTAAATGCACAAGTATTCGTTTTACACGTTGTTGCAAAACAAAAAGAAATTGGTGATGCGGAGAAAAAGTTGAGAAAACACATTGAACCATTTTCTGGAAGCATCAACATTGAGCCAAAAGTCAGAGTTGGAAATATTTTCGAGGATATTGGAGAATTCGCGGCTGAAAATCATGCCGAATTAATCTTCATGGGAACGCACGGAACACATGGTTGGCAGCACGTAACCGGTTCTTATGCCCTTAAAGTAGTAACGAATTCGACTGTTCCTTTTATCATTGTTCAAACTGGCGAGTTAAAAGAAACAGGTTACGACAACATCGTTGTTCCTTTAGATTTGAACAAAGAAACAAAACAAAAACTGGCAATTGTAGCAGATTTAGCAACCTACTTCAAATCAAAAGTTCATGTAATTACACCTGAAGAAACGGATGAGTTTTTGAAAAATCAAGCACAAGCGAATGTTCAATTTGCTACGAAATTCTTGACAGAAAGAAAAATTGAAATGACGCTTAAAACGGTTAATCCTAATGGTTTTGACAAAGCTGTCGTTAAATATGCTGTTGAAACCAATTCAGATTTAATCGCAATTATGAATTTGAATAAAAACAGTTTGTTTGGTACACTTACTTCAAATCATGAGCATTATATAATCAATAATGAATCTAAGATTCCAACCTTGATTGTTAACCCAATAGATTCTCCTTACGGTACAAGTGTACTATTTACTTAATAGAGAATCGTCAATCTTTGTATTCGTTTCTTTCAAGGCGCTCTTTAATTTCCTTGAGGTTTTGTTTTTTCTTTGCGTTTCGCAACGTTTTTGACGTGTTGGTGAAATATTTATGAAGTTTGAAAAACTTTACCTGGATTTCATCCCAATGTCTGTGGTTTTTTATTTTTCCTCTTTCCATTAATTCACGACACAAACGTTCTGATATCTGATGGAAATCTTCCCTTCCTAAATAATCCAAATCTGCATCACACATTATTTCCTCAAGAAGATTTTTTGGTTTGTGCGGAATTTGAGTGACAAAAATTAATTCTTTAACAATCTCTACTTGCTCAGGGGTATATCCATAACCTGGCAAAATTTCTGCTGCCATCTCAGCCCCTACAACTTCGTTCTCGTCGTATACCTTAACAAAGCCGGCGTCATGATACGTGGCTGCAGATTTTAACAAGAACAAGGCTTCATCTGTTACTCCTTCTTGAATAGCGATTGATTCTGCAGCTCTTACCACATCGTTGGTGTGCTCTAAGCAATGGTAATACAAATTCAAATCCAAATCATTTTCTAGGATTTTCATTATCCGCCTTTCAGCTTTGAAATAATTGATACTACTGTAAATATGCAATTCGAAAACTTTCTGGAAATTCTCATTTGGTTCTATTCCCAATCCACCAACTGAAAGTTCTGGTTTTATACCGTCGACGGTATACATTTCTATCAATCCTCTGCTTTTAGATTGTACTTTGCCTTTAAAAGTTGTGTCGAAAAATGCACTTATAAACCTATACGTGTTTCCCGTAATAGTCACCTTCCCGGGTTCACCTAGAATTTCCATTCGTTGAGCTTTGTTCACCGATGCGCCCCAAATATCGTAAGCGAATTTTTTAGTGCCAATCACTCCTGCTGTTACTTCTCCTGTATTAATCCCTAACCGCAAATCCCAATTTTCTTCGCCCTTCGCTACTGATTCTTTTTTGTGTTCAGAAACAAAATGTTGGATCTGTAAACCAGCCAAACAAGCCTCTATAGGGTTTGAGTTGTTTCTCACTGGAACACCGCCGGCGGCCATATAAGCATCCCCAATTGTTTTAATTTTTTCTAGATTGTTTTTTTCTATTATTTCATCAAATTTCGTGAAGAAAAAGTCTAGTTTTTCTACCAATTCTGTGGGTTTCAGAGCGTCTGAAATTTTTGTAAATCCTACAAAATCAGAAAATATCACACTTACTTTTTTATAGGCCCTTGCTTTAGCTTTTCCTTTTCGTTTTAACTCTTCTAATGTGTCGCTTGGGATAATGTTAACCAACAACTTTTCTGATTTGTCCTTTTCAATTTGCAACAATCGCTGTTTCTCTACAACCTTGTTTCTTTCTTCCTCAATCTGACGTTTTTGTTTTTCAATTTTTTTACTTTGTTCACGAATTTCACTTGTTCTTTCGTTGATTTTTATTTCCAACAATACTTGTTCTCTTCGTTCAGAATCCAAACGAAACCGAATGTAAAATCCAATAATTAATGAAAAAAGAACGCCGCAGGCAATAAAAAACCACCAGCTTAACCAAAATGGTGGACGTAAATCTAAATTCAATATTGCCGGGTCTGTTGACCACTCACCCATCCCCTTGCGGGCATATACTTTTAGAACATAAGTGCCATATGCCAAAGCATTAAAGTGAATTTCATTGTCTGTTCCTAGGAATATTTCCTGCTCATCACTTCCCTCCAAAATGTACTTAAAATTGATAAGTTCAGGATTTGACATATCAGAAGCTTGAAAACGAATTGTAAAACTCCGTTGAGCGTGATCTAGACGCAAGTCTTTCATCAAGGACATCGACTTGGAAAGTATGCTGCTTTCTGGGACAGGTTTAAGCCAATCGCCATCCAATTTAATTTTTGAAAAAATTACCTTTATATCTTGGTTAATGTGGGTCAAATTAATTGGATCAAAATAATTGAAGCCATAAATTCCTCCAAAATATAAATTCTCTGAAGAGGCGTTCATATAGGCCCCAACGTTCATTTCATTCGACATTAAGCCATCAACTTCGGTATAGTTTGTCGTTTTCTTGGTGGTAGGATCGTAACAGCAAAGACCTCTATTCGTGCTCAACCAAATTCTGCCATTTCTATCAGATAAGATGCCGTAAATTAAATTATTCGGGAGTCCTTTGGTTTTATCAAAAACTTCTGTTTTTCGGGAGCGCATATTGTGCAAAATAACACCCGATCCAACTGTTCCGATCCAGTACTCGTCGGAAGACGTGTGAAGAATACTTGTAAAATAATCCTTACTATACCTTGCTAAGATGTCGTTTCGTTCGTAGGGAACAATTTTTAAATTGTCGCCTTCTTCTTTTAAGTAATTCAAGCCGCCACCACTTGTGGTAAACCACATTTTTCCATTGATGTCCTTGTACACAAATCGACAAACTCCAGAAATTATGGAATTAGCACGATTTTTCGGGTCATGAACAAACAACTGTGATTTCTTCGTTATTAAATCGTATAATACCACCCCTCCTTTTGTTCCAATAAAAATCTTATCATCGCGCCAATAAGACATGGAATAAACCCAAGTCATGTTGGGTTGGTTTTTATTGTCTGCGTACAGCGGAACAAAAGTATAGCTCGTCGGAGATTTTATTTTTAGTTCAAACAAACCATCTGCACAACCTACCAGTATTCGATCCTGGCTAATTACGTTCATGGAATAAATCGTTGATTCTTTTTTATCTCCTTTTTTTCCCTCATCCTTATTTCTATAAAAATGATGATAGATTCCAAGTCTTCTATCGTAGCGTGATAGCGCATTGTCTGTTCCTATAAATAAAAACTCCCCCGTTGGGTCTTCTCCAAAACACCAGACGCTCGCGCTTGGCAACCCTTGTTTTAAATTCGCTACAGGACCTACACTATAAAACCCTTGATTTGTTGCGTCAAAATTACTTAAACCGCGCTCTGTTCCAACCCAAAAAGTGCCCGATTGATCTCGGAAAATAGTGTTAATCTCATTAAATAATAAGGCGTGTTTTTGATAAATATCTTGCGAACTATTAAATACACTTCCATCGTTACGAATCGTAAACAATCCAGCGTTACCAGATGTAAAATACCAGGTTCCTTTTTCTGTATAAACGTCTGTAACATTTACTTGGCCAAAGGTGTTTTTTAGTTCAGGAAAACTTTCACGTAAAATCTCCATTCTGGAGTCGTATTGGAAAATGCCCTGATTCGTTGCAAGGAAAATTCTATTTTTTCCCATGTCAATAATTCTGTTGACTTGCGGGAAATCTGTGTTTTCAGGAAAAGCTATGCTTTTAAGTACATTCGTATATGGATTCCATAATTGAACGCCGTAGTCAGCTGTATTTACTAAAACTTTGTATTGATTTAGAACTAATATATTCTGAACGTTTTGCAGTTCATTTCTTCTCTTAAACCCTTCAAATTTTCTAGTTTCCGAATTAAAAAGTTGAACGCCGTGCGAAGACGTTGCCAACCACAATTTTCCGTCTTCGTCAATAGAAATTGCCTCAATCTGCATTGGAAGGTTTGCGCCTAAACCATACGTTTTAAATGATTCTGTATACGGGTTATAAACGGTTAAACCATTATTGGTTCCAAACCACAATCTTCCATCTTTCGTTTTGGCAGAACACTTAATAAATTCATTTTCAAGACCTTCTGTGTCGTCTGAGTTGAAAACTTCAAATTCGTATCCATCAAATTTGTTCAACCCGTCTTGTGTTCCTATCCAAAGCGCGTTGGTAAAATCTTGTTGTATGGTAGTTACAGAACTTTGGGAAAGTCCATTAGTAATGGTAAAGTTTCGGAAACGATAACCTGTTTGAGCAAAGGAACTTGCGCAGAATACAAATAATAAAAATATAAACAGGCTACTTCGCACCATCCGACTAGGATTTTTTACAAAGTAACACATTTTTATGAATTACAATTGTCTGATTTTAAATTG
>JAHEMP010000029.1 GCA_024643585.1 Crocinitomicaceae bacterium
GATTTTCTTTTTTTGAATTTTTTAAATCAAATGACTCTGAAAATGTGGCCGCCAAATCTTCAATAGAATATTGTTTTATTTCTAAGCCACTGCATTTCAAAGGACCCTCTTCAGAAAACGTTCCGATAATCAAATATTTTGTAACAAATTTAGTGACTAGATCTACGTATTGAGAAATGTTTTCAGTGGTGGTTTGAAAATGAAATGCTGCCCTGTCGTGCCAAACATCGTATTTTTCAGTAGGCTGAAAATTCAAAATATCGGAATGTATCCAATTTATTTTACTTGACTTTTCACCTAAGCGCAATTGGGCTCTTTTTAAAGCTGCCAATGAAATATCCAAAACAGATATATCCTCGAATCCTAATTCAAGTAGGTGATCAACGAGGTTGCTATCACCACCCCCAATGTCAATTATTTTAGCATTTTTCGGCAAATTTAAAGATTCAATATAAGCCAAAGAAGTGGTTGGAACTTTTTGAGTCCAACTGACTTGGTCGGGAGTTTTTGTTTCGTAAATCGTTTCCCAGTGTTTAGAAGTTTCGTTATTTGTCATCATATTTTTATTTCAACTGTATAATTTTCTTCGCTTTTATTGCCAGCAAAATCTGTTGCTGTAATATTAAGATTATAAATCCCTGGATTCAATTCATCAATTTCAAAATAGGCGTAATCACCTTTTGTTTCATAAGTTAGTGGATACCATTGACCGTTAATTTGCAAACTGTAATTTGACAACCCTGTTTGGTAATCCCCTAGACCCCAGACCAACCTCTTGGTTTTCGATTTGTAAACAATCCCCTTCGAATTTTTCAAAACAATATTTGGTCCTTTTTCATCAATTTGAATACTGATTTCACCAAATAATTTTGATTTGGCATACAACCAGCCATCGAGATGTGTGGTTTCTAACCCCGACCATAGGTTTCCGTTTTTTACGGCTATATATTGTTTTTGTATTTGGAAATCATTCCTCGCTTTCATCTTAATTGTAAACGCTTCTTGGACAGGGTAATAGTCGGATTTGAAATACAAAGAAGTGCCATTTTGTGAAATGTTTTTTATCATTGGTTCGTAGGTACAACCTCTTGGTATGGACAAAGAAGCATCTTCTAATTCAAAGAAATAACTTTCACTTGGGTTGATGTAATTCGGATTTAAAGCCAAACTCCTTTCTTCTATGATAGGCCCGTCCATTACATTTATTTCAAAATTTATTTTTGACTTGTTTCCAGTAAAGTCGAATACTTCACATTGCAATAAATAGTTTTCATTGGGTTTAATAAGCAGAATACCGAGATTATTTTTTTTATAAACGGGCAGTCTATTTTCAACAGTGCGAAAAGTTTTGTGATATTTTTTACCGGATTTAAAAGATGGCAGGTCGGTATATCCATTTATATATCTTGTTGCATCGAAAGACATTTGATCTAAATATTGATGCATTAAAGTATCGCCATTTACCAAAATTCTTGCGCCATAAATACCACAGTTATGGTAAGAGTCATCAAATTTGTCTATTGCGTTAATGGCAAATCCAATCCCACCTTTTTTAGAGCAAAAGTTAGAAGGGATGTTTATAGCGCCATTTCCGACAGTTCCATTTTTTATTGAATATTCTATTGCTTTTCCTTTGCGCATGTATCCAAATTCATCAAGTGCAAAAATTTTAATATTCAATGGTGTTGGAGGCTTTGAATCTGAAATTTTAAATCCGAATAAGAGCGGATTGAGCGCCATTTCGCTTTTTGTATCGCGAATTTCAAAGTGCAAATGCGCGCCTCGCGAGGATCCAGAATTGCCGGAAAGAGCAAAAACTTCTCCTTTTTTTACAGGTAAATCGTTCGGTTCAAAGTAGACATCCGTTTCTGAATTTTTCGTTAGTGCTTGTATATCACGAACTCTGGTCTTGAATTTTCCTAGCAATCTTTGACAATGTGCGTAAACACTTGTTATACCGTTTGGATGATTAATGTAGACAGCCAAACCATAGCCATAAGGAGAGACATTAATCCTTGAAACATAACCGTCATCAATGGAATACAATGATAGCCCTTCTCTAGCCTCCGTCTTTAAATCTAACCCCATGTGAAAGTGATTGCTTCTCAATTCACCAAAATTCGCAGATAGGACCAAAGGAATATCCAAAGGAGCATGATAGCTTCTTGACTCCCGTGTATTCAAGTCTCCACTATGGAACCAGTGCGTTAAAAAAATTAAAACGAGATAAAGAGGTGATATCATTTTTCAAAAGTACTTTTTTGAAAAAAAAGTAACGAATTATAAGCAACAAATCTTGTCATTATTCGTTCACAATGCTACTTTTGTATAAAGTCTGAACTAAATGACGGAAAGCATTCAACGTAAAATTCAATTAATCAGTGGCAAGATGAAGAACTTGCATTCTTTTTTATTGGAGGAAAGAGCGAAAAATGTTAAATTATCAGCAGAAATTGCTAATCTGAAATCTGAAATCCTTGAAAAGGAAGAAGAATTGAAAATAAGCAATCAATTGATAAGAGAAAAAGAAGGTCAATTGGAACAGATTAATGAACAAAACACAGTTTCGTCGCCCGAGGAAAGTTTGACTCGAACGCATGAAATTGATGAATTGGTAAAGGAAATAGAATACTGCATAAGTCAGTTAAGAAAATAAGCAATGGAGAAAAAATCCTTATCGTTAGTTGTTGCGGGAAGAACATATCCGTTAACTGTCTCCGAAGGAGAGCAGGAACGTGTTTTGAGTGCAGCAGAGGATATCAACAAAGCTATTCAGATTCTTAAGGAAAATTATGCCGTTAAAGATATGCAAGATCTTTTAGCAATGGCTGCCCTTCAATTGGCTACCAAAGCTAGGTCAGGTCAAAGCAACACAGTTGTCTCTGCAAATGCAGATTACAGTTCAATCGAAAGTGCATTGGATGCTCTGAATACTGAGCTTGACGAACTAAAATAATTTCCTTCCTTCATTGCTGTGTCTTGTTCGAAATGAATAAAACATAATAAAAATGAGTTTAATTACTGGATTAATAATTGGTGCAGTTGGTGGCGGTGTTGCTGCCGTGGTTGCACAAAAAATCTTGCTTAAAAGTAAGTCTGAACAAATTCTGAAAATTGCTGAAACAGAAGGAGAAGCAATAAAAAAAGATAAAATCATTCAAGCAAAAGAACGTTTCTTGAAACTGAAAGAAGAACATGAAACGAACGTTAAGGACCGAGAAAGGAAACTCCAGTCCAATGAAGATAGGGTGAAGCAAAAGGAAAAAACCTTGTCTCAAAAAATCGAAGAAGCCGCTCGGCAAGAGAAAGAGTTCATCAAAAAACAAGAAGTTCTCGAAAGTAAAATAGAAATTGCTGAGTTAAAGCACCAAGAACTCGATAAGGTACAGCAAAAACGTGTTTTGGAATTGTCCAAATTGAGTGGCATGAGTCAAGAGGATGCGAAAAACATGATGATGGAGGCAATGAAAGATGAAGCACGTACAAGTGCTATGTCTCACATCAAAGAAATCATGGAAGAGGCAAATATGAACGCGACCAAAGAAGCAAAGAAAATTGTTATACAAGCGATTCAGCGCGTTGCCCAAGAACAAACGGTCGAAAACGCAGTTTCCATCTTCAACATTGAAAATGATGATGTAAAAGGAAGAATTATTGGCCGAGAAGGAAGAAATATTAGAGCATTGGAAGCTGCAACAGGCGTTGAGATTGTTGTTGACGATACACCAGAAGCAATTATACTTTCTTGTTTTGACCCGGTTCGAAGAGAAATAGCTAGACTGGCTCTTCACCAATTGGTTTCTGATGGACGAATTCATCCAGCCCGTATCGAAGAAGTGGTAGCTAAAACGAAAAAGCAACTTGAAGAAGAAATTGCAGAAACGGGAAAACGAACATGTATTGATCTTGGGATCCACGGTTTACATCCTGAACTGACGCGTATGGTAGGTCGAATGAAATACAGATCGTCTTACGGTCAGAATTTGTTGCAACACTCACGTGAAGTAGCGAATATGTGTGCTATTATGGCAGCAGAACTTGGACTGAACGTAAAAATTGCAAAAAGAGCAGGGTTACTGCACGATATTGGAAAAGTTCCGGATGAAGAACCAGAATTGCCACATGCTATTTTGGGAATGAAGATTGCAGAGAAATATGGTGAAAAACCAGATGTTTTAAATGCAATTGGTGCCCACCATGATGAGATTGAAATGACGACTATGATTTCGCCGATTATCCAAATTTGTGACTCTATTTCAGGGGCAAGACCAGGAGCAAGAAGAGAAATTGTTGAGTCTTACATTAAGCGAATAAAGGAGCTAGAAAGCCTTGCTTTAGCATACGATGGAGTTAGCAGTGCATTTGCCTTGCAAGCTGGACGAGAACTGCGTGTAATGGTTGAAAGTGAAAAAGTTACAGATTTGAAAGCAGATGAATTGTCCTTTGCTATATCGCAACAAATTCAAACAGAAATGACGTACCCAGGACAAGTTAAAGTAACTGTGATACGAGAAAAAAGAGCTGTAAATTACGCTAAATAAAATTGTTTATTATCGATACATTTTAAAAAGAGGGATCAATTCGAGACCTCTTTTTTTATGCTATTAATTCACTTAGTTTACAAACCTTTCCTAACTTAGCTTATAAATTAAAGTTTACTAAGAAGTTAAAACCAAAACATAAACCTGATGATAAAAAAAATAATAACCAATCCATCGACAATTGGTTTACTATTTCTTGGTTGGTTTTTAACCTTACCATTCGGGTCTAAAATAGGTGGTTTGTCAATTGGTTTTTTAACAATTTATCCAAATTTGATTTTAACTTTTGTTTTACTTCTTCCTTTGCCATGGGTTGTAAAAAAATGGCCGAGATCAATAAAGCTATTTACTCTTGTTCTTTTATCTTGGTTAACGTATGGTCTTATTTTCTTATTGACCAATGGAAAAAGTGAAACGGTGCTATTTGATGTAAGATCATTAATAATGCAATTCGTTTTTGCTTTGATGATTTTTACTACCTACTCAGTTTTAGGATGGGAAAAATTTAAAGAACTTTTGATTGTTGGCCTACGATGTTTTCTCTTTGTTTTGATTTTCTTCGGTCTTTTTGAATTTTACACGGGAAATCATATTGAAGGTAATACGACGGCCAAATTGTATTTTTTACCAGTAAACTTCATTTTTTACGCCCCTCTGTTTGTATATGATAATCCAAATGACTTTTTGTTGTATTGCTTATTTATACTTACTATTTTATTGGTTTTTGATGACAGATTGAGGTTAAATCGATTTGTCCCAATTTCAGCGGCTTTGCTCTTTGCTTTGTTTACATTATGTGCTTACTCAAGACTGTCAAATTTTCTTATATCAATAATTATTATTTATCAGCTGTTACAAGTTGTTTTAGATATAAAAAAAAGGATAGAATTCAAACGAGTAATACCTTATTTAATCGTCACCTTTTTTATGGGAATAATTGCCTTTGCGAATCCATTTTTTATAGGGCCAAAGTATTCTCCTGTAGAAAAATTTAACCGCAATACTTTAGATGTTTCGACTACAGATTCTCTTATTTTGAACGACAAAGGAACTGTTATCAACAGTGTTCCTAGGAAGGTTGAATACAACGAACCGTCGGCTGATGAGGTACGATTAAATTTAACGCTTAACGGAATAGATTTAATTAAGGAAAATCCAATACTAGGTGTAGGACCGGGTCAATTTAGACAAAAACACATTGACCATCAGATTAAAAGACGTGTAGGAACCGTCGTCTCACCTCATAATTTTGTCATTGAAATAGTAAGCCAATATGGTATTTTCGCTTGGTTTTATTTGTTTTTCGTCATTTACATGGGCATTCAACTTGTATTGCGAAAAAGAAAATTAGTTAGATCAAATAGAAATTGGATGTTTATTGTTTTCTTAAGCTTACCGGTTTTTTGGTTAATGCCATCTGCTTATTTATACCTCAATATCCACTGGCTATTCATACCTTTGATGCTTATTGAGTTGAATCGAATTGAAGTTGAAGAAAATGCAATCTAAATCTGAAGGTAAAAGTTATTATTCGAACTTCATCACCATGCTTTCTGGGAATACACTTAGTCAGGTTATTCCGTTCTTAATTGCACCGATATTGACAAGAATATATACTCCTGAGGATTTCGCTGTATTTGCAAATTTTGGAGCGATAGCAGGTTTGTTAGGTATTGTTGCCTCTGGAAGATTAGAACTAGCCGTTACTTTGCCGAAAGAAGATAAAAAAGCGCAAAATCTTGTTTTCGCGGGTATCATTTTCACTTTTGTTTTAGGAATATTAAGTTTAGGATTTCCGCTTTTTTCGGATCAAGTTGGCGAATTCTACGGGGATGAATATTTACCCAAATATCTATGGTTGATTCCGTTGGCCGTAATTTCTTACGGTTTGTTAGGTTTGTCGAACAATTGGACCCTGAGGGAAAAAAGATTTACTATTTTGTCTTCGGCGAAAGTTATTCAATCATTATTGAATAATGGTTTGGCCGCACTATTTGGTTTCCTGGCCTGGGGCATGGATGGGTTAATCATAGCTTGGTTAATCAGTCAGTACGCTGGTATTGTTGTCCTGTCATGGAGATACAAATTTAAAACGGAACGAAAGGATTGGTCTTTTGGATTGTTTACTTCAACTGTTAAAGAATACAAGGATTTTCCCTTGATCAATTCTTTGCACGCATTTACGGATGTATTTTCAACGCAATTTTTATTGTTTTGGATGATCTCCAGCTATTTTGGTATGTATGAATTGGGAATTTACGCACTGATGTTTAAATACATTAAAGCGCCAATAGCTCTAGTGACAACTTCCGTTTCTCAACTGTTTTATGTGGAGGCAGCAGAATGTATTAATAAGGGAGAGTCTATGCGGCCAATAATGTTTAAGACGATGAAAATAGCGGGATTATTTGCTATTCCATTCGGCTTAATTATTGTCTTTTTTGGTGAAACACTTTTTTCTTGGTATTTGGGGCCTGAATGGGGAAAAGCAGGCATCTATGCTCAGAGAATATTACCTATTTTGTTAATTACCTTTTTGCTTTCACCCATTTCTGTTATTCCGATTCTTTTTAAAAAACAGGCCAAATCTTATTTGTATAGTGTTCTATGTTATATTTTAAGTTTGAGTGGAATTTTCATAGCAATCTTGCTGGGCTGGAATTTTGAAGACGCTTTGCTATTATATACCGCAGGTTATTGCGTATATTACATTGCAATTTTCATTTGGTATAACAAATTGACAAATACAAAGCATGCTGGTTTTAATTAATGGTCTATCGCATTTTGGTTCTTCGTTAGCTAAGGATTTAAATGATTTTGATCACAGTAATCGGTATATCTTTCTGAATACATATGTATCAAAACTGGCGCAATTTAAATTTCTCTTCTTGCTGCCGTTTGCGGGTTTAGTGATTTCTTTTAACGGAGTGTCAAGTAATAGTGGAACCATGAATTGGGTGTTGCGATTTGGCAAAAAAGTAATGATGTTCTGGCATGGAACAGATGCATTATTGGCCAAAGAAAGATTTTTATCGGGTACTATTTACGATCAATATATTCAAAAAGCTCACCATTTTTCAGACGCTCCTTGGCTCCTAAATGAATTGTCAGGAATTTTACCGAACGCTGAGCAAATTGATTTCAAAAATATCGAGCTAAAGGAAATTAAAGATCCTTTTTTAACTTCTCAAGTACTAACTTACATTCCAGATAATAAGGAAGATTTTTATGGCATGTCTTGGGTTATAGAAGCTGCGAAAAAATTCCCATTGGTGACTTTTTACATTATGGGAAACTCTGGCAAGAACTCAGAAAAGTTGAAAAACCTAGTCTTTTTAGGTTGGATTAATTCCGATGAGGCAGCTAAATTATATGAGAATTCTCCTATTTTCCTTCGATTGACAAAACACGATGGAAATGCGCTTAGCGTTGCTCAAGCCTTATCGGTTGGAGCTGAAGTAATTTGGACCTATCCTCATGAAAAAACGCATTTGGCAGAAAATCAAATTGATTTTGATAAAAAAATGGAGGAGTTAATCTCCAAATATAATGTTAGCTTGGCACGAAATCACCAGAATATTCAATACGTTAAGGAACACTACAACAAAGAAGTGGTCATGAAGAATTTAATTAATAAAATCCATGAAGTTGCAAGCAAATAAAAGGTTGGCACTTATAACGACTTGGTTTCCTCCAAAAGCGGGCGTGGCGGTCAATCGAATGAGAGCGTTTGGAAATTACCTTTCCGAAGACTTTCAGGTGCATGTGTTTTGTGATGGGCTAGAAACCAAAACAGAGGTTATATCTCAAAATCTAATTGTTCACTACGTTCAAAGCAAGAATTTTTTGGATAAATTAAAGAGCAATCCAAGCGACTCTAAAATAGTTCACAATATCAAGACTGCTTTGAAAATATTGGCTACAAAAATTTGGACACAACCCTTGAAAAAATGGAAAAAGGACCTATCACGAAAATTAAATGAAATTCATTCTAATTCATCCTTCGACGCAATTGTAAGTTCCTACGCGCCCAAAGAACCGCATGAAATCGCTCTAAAATTTAAAAAAGAAAATCCAGGAGTCAAATGGATTGCAGACATGCGTGATGAAATGTATTTGAATCAAAATATTCATGGCAAGATAAAGCTGGAACTAAAAAAACTGGAGGAAGAAATTGCTGAAGTGGTGGACGGCATAATAAGTGTTAGCGCACCGATTGTGGAGGCATTCCAGCAAAATTACCCCAGCGTTCAGTTTTTTGACGAAATAAGAAATGGCTTTGATTTTGAGAGGTATTCCTTTGGTAAGCAATCACCAGAATCTGGAAAAATAAAAATTGGGTATTTCGGGACTTTTTATGGAGGGCGAAAACCGGAGCAGTTCTTTCAGGCTTTATTAAAATCCAAAGACGAATTTCCAGAATATACTGTTGAAATTCATTTAGTAGGTACACATAAGAATTTTGAAATACCTACTAAATTGCAAAAAACGGTCATCATGCACCCACCTTTACCGTATATGGAGGCTATTCAATTTATGCATACTATGGATGCCAATTTATTAGTTGAACCTATTTCCGTACGTAAAGGTATTTTCACCGGTAAAATATTTGATTATTTGGCTGTTCAAAAGCCTATTCTAGCAATCGTGGATAGCACGGATGTAGCTGCGGATTTGATCAAAGAAATG
This sequence comes from Crocinitomicaceae bacterium, assembly GCA_024643585.1. Lineage (GTDB taxonomy): Bacteria > Bacteroidota > Bacteroidia > Flavobacteriales_D > Crocinitomicaceae > UBA2040. The sequence continues at coordinate 9,231 of JAHEMP010000029.1, forward strand.
GATGCCGGTTATGTTGCATCTTTTGATGACCCAAGTGAACAAATAGATCAATTAAGGCTCTTTTTTCAAGATTACGCAAACAATATTGTTAGGGCAGGAACAGACAATCAAATTAATGCCTTACATAGAAAAGAAAGTGTTAAAAAATTGAGTTTACTCATTCAAAAAATGGTGGAGAAATGAAAGTACTAATTGTCGGTAGCAATTCAATCCACCTTTCCAATTTTATAAATGGAATAAAAAGTAAGGAGGTCGAACTCAGTTTCATGTCGGAAGAAAAATGTGATTTTTGGAAAGAAGAAATGTTTTTGCTGAACTTCCGATCGAAAAATCCCATCACCTTGTTGAACAACTACTTTAAACTAAAGAAAATTTTAACAAAGAATAGTTTTGACGTAGTGCATATCCATCAAGCGAATCGATTGGCTTTTTTTGTAACGAAAGTCGCTTCAAAATTAAGAACCAATGTTGTTTTGACTGCTTGGGGATCCGATGTGTTATTGGTTCCCCAAAGAAGCTTTTTTCATAAATATTTGGTAAAACAAACCTTGTTAAATTCGAACTATATTACAGCGGATGCAAAGGTGATGATTGACGCTATGCTTCGTTTGGAACCCAATACCTCAAAATACAAACATCTTCAGTATGGCATAGAACCTGTGTCGGCCGGAATAAAAGAAAAAATAATCTTTAGCAACAGACTCCACAAAGATTTTTACAATATTGATAAGATCATCGTCAATTTTGAAAAATTTCAAAAGAGCAATCCAGAATGGAAATTGGTTATAGCCGGCACTGGAACCGAAACAGAAAATTTAAAAAAATTAGTCGAAAGGCTTGGTATCATGACCTCGGTTAGTTTTGTTGGGTGGTTGAGTAGCGAAGAAAATAATAGTTGGTATTCGAAATCACAAATTTATTGTTCAATCCCTTCGAGTGATGGAACGTCAGTTAGTGTTTTAGAAAGTATGTCAGCAGGCTGCCTACCAATTCTTTCGGATATTCCTGTTAGTCATGAGTGGGTGAAAAACGGAGAAAATGGCGTGATTTACAGCGATGAAAGAAATCCTTTTGAAGCGGCAATTGAAATTGATTTTGAAAAGGCTAAAATATTAAATCAGAATTTGATAGAAAAGAAAGCACTAAAAGAAAGCTGTGTCAACGAATTCTACGACATTTATACAAACATCAGAAGGTAAAATGTCAATTCAATCAAAAATAGCATCTATTTATCCTCACATTTTGGGGCTTTTTACGGCAGTTTTTCTTTTGATTCCTCATTTTACCACCATGGCTATTTTAGGATGGATAGTCTTCCTGCTGCTATCTGGAATTTTAAAATCTTTAAAATTTTCATGGAATTGGAATTCGTCTTTGTGGATTTTACTCTATCTATTATACGTTGTAGGTACAATAGCCACATTTCATTCGGACATAGCCGGTAAATATTTGGAATACAAACTATCTTTTGTAATTTTTCCAATTTTATTTTCTTTTCATCCCAAAGCCAAAATCGAGATTAGAACGACCTATTTGTGGTTTATTGGTGCACTGACCGCGCTAACTTTCATGAACTTTTTTCACAGTTTTCAGTGCGGCAATGAGATAAGTTGTTTTTTGTCATCCCAATTTTCTTATTCACATCATCCCACCTATTTTTCAGCATTTCATTTTTTCGCCATATCAATTGTCCTTTTCGGGTATATTAAAAAGTGGAAATATTTCAGTTTGTATTGGATTCTCCCCTTTTTGATAGTTTCAATTGTCTCCCAAATGTTGGCGCTCAGCTTAGCAGGTATACTGTTACTTGGCTTGTTGGCAATTTGTTTTTTGCTTTACAAAATTTATTGCAAATGGGGAAGAGTTGGCCTGTTAATTGGGGTCATAGGACTTCCATTGCTTTTCTTTGTTTTCATTTCAAGAACCCCTCAAATTGCCTATGATTATCAAGCGGCTAAAACTTATTCAAAAGAATACGTTACAAGTCCAACAGAGTTTGTTAAAAGCAGAACTTATCCTTTTTCGGGTACTGAGGTAAGATTGGTGATGTGGACGGCAGCCTTTCAAACCATGATGAAATACCCTCTAGGAGTCGGGACAGGAAACTTGGACGATTATTTGGGTGAACAATTGTGGGAACTGGATCAAAAAAATTTAGCCATAGAAAACTACAATCCTCACAATCAATTTTTGCAACTTGGAATAGAATTGGGTATAATTGGTTTTGTGTTTTTTGTTCTTATGTTTTTCTTCTTTGCCCGTATCGCTTGGAAACGAAAAGATTATATTTTTTTACTTTTAATTTTAAGTCTTTTTTTTAATTCACTTTTTGAATCCATGCTTCAAAGGCAAAGTGGCATTGTTTTTTATACATTTTGGATATGTTTTTTTCTTCAATTTTTTAATAGAGAAACTCAAGATGAGCCCTAGCTTTCAAACTGGTTATTTTAAAAAAATTAAATGAATATTTCTGTTGTCATACCATGTCGAAATGAAAAGCCTTTTATTGGTGAATGTATTGAGGCAATTTTTAAAGCAAAATTACCAGAAGGATACTCGATTTTTGTTTTTATTGTCGATGGAATGAGTGATGATGGGACGAGGGAGGAAATTGAGATTCTAAAATCAAGGTACCCTACACTTTCGATAATAGATAATGAAAAACAACTCACACCTTTTGCGTTTAATTTGGGAATTAAAAAAAGAGAATCTGATTTCTACCAAATTATTGGTGCTCGACATATAATTAGTCCTAATTACTTATTGAATTGCATTGAAAAGATTCAATCAGACCCAACCATTTGGTGTATTGGTGGCAAAATCATCAATGAATATATTAATGAAACCGGAAAAATAATTGCAATTGCAATGTCTACCGCCTTCGGAATGGGATTGGGTAATTTTCGAACTTTGGAAAAATCAGGATTTACTGATACAGTCACTAGTCCAATGTATCCAAAATTTGTTTTCGATAAAATAGGGTATTTCGATGAAGAGCTCATAAGAAATCAAGATGACGATTTCAATTATAGAGTAGAACAAGCTGGAGGCAAAATTTTCTTTGATGCTGATATAAACTTGAAATATTATGTTAGAGGCAACTACAAAGGACTTTGGAAACAATTTTTTCAATACGGGTATTGGAAAGTATATGTGAATAAAAAACACCAAGCAATTACTACTATTCGTCAACTTGTCCCTCCATTATTTGTGATTTATCTGTTTGGCTTATTTTTGACATTACTTTTTCAAAGAAATATTCTCTTGAATGGGATTTTTGCCATTCCGTTTATTGCTTATTTGATTCTAGCGTTCTACTTTTCACTAAGTGCAAAAAAACAAGAGAAGGGTATCTCTTTATTTTCGGTTTATAAAACCTATTTAATATTACATATTAGTTACGGTCTTGGTTATTTAAAAGGTATTTCACACTTTTTAATAGGCGGTAAAAAACCTTCTGAAAAAGAGAAAAGTATGTCTCGGTAAAGTAATTCTGTAAGCAAAGAGCCTCAAATGACTTAAACAACAGTTATATTTGCGTTTCAAATAGTAGATTATGATTCCATTTTCACCACCAAGAATTGACCAACGAGTTATTGATGAGGTAACCGAAGCGCTAAAAAGCGGTTGGATAACTACTGGACCAAGAACAAAATTGTTTGAAAAAAAATTAACAGAATACTGCGGTAATCAAGCCACTGTTGCTGTAAATTCTTGGACGTCTGGAATGGAATTAATTCTGAGATGGTATGGTATTGGAGAAGGTGATGAAGTGATATTGCCAGCCTACACGTATTGCGCGAGTGCCAATGTTATCATACATACAGGAGCGAAAGTGGTGATGGTTGATATTGGAAAAGACGATTTCAATATTTCAATTGACGCTATCCGCAGTGCTATAACGTCAAAAACAAAAGCGATACTACCTGTTGATATTTCTGGATATCCATGCGATTATGATGGCATCTACAATTTGGTAAATGAGCCTGAAATAAAAGCCTTATTTGAACCTAAAAATGAAAATGAAGAGCGATTGGGAAGAATCTTAATTGCTTCCGATGCGGCGCATAGTTTTGGGGCAACCTATAATGGGAAACGCACTGGATCACTGGCTGATGTTACCTGTTTTTCTTTTCATGCTGTAAAAAATCTTACCACAGCGGAAGGTGGAACGATTTCATTGAACATGCCACATCCTTTCGAAAATGAGGCAATCTACAAAGAATTAGGCGTTAAAAGTTTGCATGGACAATCCAAAGATGCTTTAGCGAAAACCCAAAAAGGAAACTGGCGTTACGACGTGACTGAACCCGGTTACAAATGCAATATGACGGATTTACAAGCAGCCATAGGTTTGGTTGAATTGGAAAGGTATCAAGAGAACTTAGATAGACGAAAGTTTATTTTCTCCGAATACGATAAAGCCTTTGCAGGCAAATCTTGGGCAATAACTCCAAAATACAAGGACGAAAAAC
>JAHEMP010000259.1 GCA_024643585.1 Crocinitomicaceae bacterium
AACAATATTGGTTGAAAGAAAAAGGTACGCTTGGAACGTATAAATTGGACAAGCAAGAATTGGTTTTACAGCCAGACAATGGTGCGAATAGTAGAATAAATTTAGTTTTTGAGATTTTTGAGCAAAAAGTTCCAATGACAATTCCAATTGTTTACAAAGAAAATGATCCGGTAAAAGGGGAGTTGTACAAACCTTTTAATGTGGTTCCGCCAATTTCCATTCAATTTGATAAGGAGAATTTATTGGTTAAAAACCGAGAATCACAGGCGATAAAAGTGTCTTTTAAAAGTTTCGTTGATAATTTTCAAGGGACATTGCTTTACAAAATGCCCTTAGGCTGGAAAATTGAAAATGCCCCTGAAACAATTTCCTTGAAACTTAAAGGTGAAGAAAAAGTGATGACTTTTAATCTTATAGCTGATAGCAATGCAGTTTCTGGACCATTTGCTATCGAGATTTTAGACAAGAATAAAATTGCGACTGGATATACCAATTCCGTGAAATTTATCGAATACGATCATATTCCAACACAATTGTATATGAGCGATGCGCAGGTCCAATTAAATGTAATGGACATTAAAAAAGCTGGAAATTTGGTCGGTTACATTGAAGGTGCGGGTGACGAAATTCCAAAAGCCTTGACTTTAGTCGGCTACAAGGTGGATATTTTAAAAGAAACAGATTTAGATAATATCGCCAAATACGATGCGATTGTTTTGGGTATTCGAGCTTTGAATACCAACGATAGGATGGGTTTCATTATGCCAAAACTGTTAGAGTATGTCAAAAAAGGAGGAAATTTAATCGTTCAATACAATACCAATCACCGTTTGGAAACCGAGAATTTCTCACCTTATCCTTTGAAATTGAGTCGTGATAGAGTTACCGATGAAACAGCGGAAATCACATTTTTAGCGCCGGAACATCCTATTCTTAATACGCCCAATAAAATCACATCAAAAGACTTCGACAATTGGGTGCAGGAAAGGGGGTTGTATTTCCCGAACGAATGGAGTTCAGAATTTACGCCTATTTTGGCTTGCCATGACCCAGGTGAGAAAAGTTTAGAAGGTTCGCTTTTGGTCGCACCATATGGCAAGGGGAACTATATTTATACTGGGTTGTCCTTTTTCCGCGAATTGCCAGCAGGTGTTCCTGGAGCATATCGTTTGTTGGTGAATTTGATATCTTTAGGAAATGAGTGATAACCAAAAACCGCCTTTGTTTAAATCTTGGAAAGGATGGTATGCCTTGCTAATAATTACATTGGTGGTTGAAATCGCCTTGTTTTTCACTCTTTCAAGCTATTTTTCATGAGTACGATAGATTGGATAGTTCTTATCGGTTCATTGGTCTTCATTGTGGTTTACGGTGTTTGGAAAACGAGAGGCAGCAATGATTTACAAAGCTATCTCAAAGGCAACAACGATGCCAAATGGTGGGCGATTGGAATTTCCATCATGGCTACACAAGCCTCGGCGATTACCTTTCTTTCCACGCCAGGACAAGCCTACATGGACGGATTAGGATTCGTTCAGTTCTACCTTGGTTTGCCAATTGCCATGATCGTTTTGAGTGTTACTTTTATTCCTATTTTCTACAAATTAAAAGTTTACACCGCCTACGAATACTTAGAAACTCGTTTTGACTTAAAAACCAGATTACTAGCGGCTAGTTTATTTCTTATTCAACGTGGCTTAGCGGCTGGAATAACGATTTATGCGCCTGCTATTATCCTTTCGACGTTATTGCATTGGAATCTAACCTTGACGAACGTTTTTATCGGAGTTTTGGTAATTATCTACACCGTTTCAGGCGGAACGAGGGCTGTAACCCAAACCCAAAAACAACAAATGGTTATCATGATGGGGGGTATGGTTCTCGCTGGAATTGTAGTTCTGCAAATGTTGCCAGCAAACTTAAGTTTCACCGATACGCTTCACGTAGCTGGAAAAATGGGAAAACTGAACGCCATCAGCACGGAATTTGACTTGAACGACCGGTACAACATCTGGACGGGAATGATAGCGGCTGTTTTCTTGTTCATGTCTTATTTCGGAACCGATCAGTCGCAAGTGCAGCGCTATTTGAACGGAAAATCATTGGCGCAAAGTCGTTTGGGATTGATTATGAATGGTTTACTTAAAGTTCCCATGCAATTTATCATCTTGTTTATAGGAGTTTTGGTCTTTGTTTTTTATCAATTCAACGAAGCACCTTTGTTTTTTAATCAAACCGGAACCGAGAAGGTTATGCAATCTTCGAAAGCGGACGAATACCAGGAAATAAACCAAGCTTATCACCTGACTTTTGAGGAGAAAAAAGATGCTGTAACAGCCCTAGTTTTGGCCAACAAAGCAGGAAATGAAGCCGAAGTCCGTATGCAGCAGAAGAAAGTGGAAGCCTTGCAATCCAAGGAAAAAGAACTGCGTGAATCGGCGAAAGACGTCATTAGACAAGTCGATGATAAAATAGAAACCAACGACAAAGACTACATTTTCATGAGTTTCGTTATGGCAAATTTACCGGTAGGAATGATTGGTTTGTTGTTCTCAGTAATGTTCTGCGCGGCCATGTCATCCACAGCTTCGGAATTGAACGCACTGTCGACTACTACAACGATAGATGTTTACAAAAGAACGATTTCCAAAAATGAAACGGATAAGCACTATTTGAAATCCTCCAAATTGTTCACTTTGCTTTGGGGCGTAATTGCAATTCTCTTTGCCACCTACGCTTCTTTGTTTGAAAACCTTATCCAAGCTGTAAACATGCTAGGTTCACTGTTTTATGGAACCATTCTAGGAATTTTCTTGGTCGCTTTCTACCTGAAAAAAGTAGGAGCAAGAGCCGTTTTTATCTCGGCAATTGTGACTGAAGTTATTGTATTGTGGATTCACTACCTCAATTTCACCGAAACGGCACCCAAGTTTTTGCAAATGGGCTATTTGTGGTACAACTTGATTGGTTGTTTATTGGTGTTGCTTTTGGCAGGTTTGATTGAGAGAGTTTGGGGGGAGAAATCCAATGAATGATTTAAACGTTTTCTGGCTTTGCTTTCGGGCGAGTTTCGAAGCACAAAACCATCGACCAGCAATGAACTCTAATAGAAAGCTCTATGTTCACGCATCATCTTACCTGATAAAAATCCCTGGTTAGGCGTTCGTTGAAAATTCTTCTAAAACGTTTTAATTTTTGTGTTTTCTCATTATTTTGAAAGGTTAACTAAAAGCACGAAATATTTTGGAAATGGATTTTCTCATCTTGTTTCGCGTTTCTTTTTCATTTCTCAATCTCACAATTAACGATTATATTTGATTGAAATCAAACGTTTTTGGTATATAAACAAACGAAATGAAAGCATTTATCTCCTTGACCATTTTCGGACTATTCTTTGTGAATTTCACATATGCGCAGCCTGCCAACACCAACATCAGCAATGGAATTGCTTTTGATGGTGAACCATATTTAGCCGTAAACCCAACAAACAATCAGAATTTAATTGCGGCATGGATAGGCGTGAAATTCTTGAATGGAGCTTTGACCAATGTGATCAAAACCAAATCGAGTTTCAACGGAGGAGCGACTTGGAG
>JAHEMP010000260.1 GCA_024643585.1 Crocinitomicaceae bacterium
TGCTCAATACCCAATAAATAAGCACCATGGTTTGGGTACGGGAAGTTTGTATACGGATAATGTTGAAAGCGATTTAAAAATTACCGACGGGTATATTTCGCTAAAATCAAACAATTGAATTCTACCTTACCAAGACAATTTTCTTCGGCAAGCCATATTTACCAGTTTCGTCCTGAATGGTTAACATGTAAATACCCTGACTTAGATTTTGAGTGGAAATTTTAAATTCATTGGTAACTTGGTGAATTTGTCCTTCAAGTTGTGTCTTTCCCTCCAAATCAGTTAATGTATACCTTGCAAAGTTCAATAGTGTATTAGAACTGATGAACAAATAATCATTCGCCGGATTTGGGAAAACATTGAATTGGATTGAGTTTTCCGATAAACCAAAGGTATTGTTTGCGGAGACAGTGAAATCGTCAAAATAGAATCCGTCCATGTTAACGCCTCCATCCGAAGCAAAAATGAAGCGGACTTTAATTGTTTGTCCAATATAATCTGACAAAGAAATTTCTTCTCTCACCCAATTCTTAGACCCTTCATAAACGGGTTTGTTATTTGGTTGAACGGAGCCATTTGCATTTGTTCCAGGAACAGTGTAATTACCACATTGACCTATCCATGAAACACCATTATCTATTGAAACCTGAAATTGGCAATAGTCATAATCTGATTCTATGTCCCATTTTGCAAAGAAACTAACCATCGCATCATTTGAATTGACAAGTGAAATGGGCATTGAATACTCAAACGTTTTAGTCGAATTGTTTGCGTAATTGGACGGTGAAGGACCATTTTCTGAATCGCTGTAAGCTTGGCTCGCAGAATAAACCGTATGACTTTCTGTCGACCAATTTCCTATCCATTGACCTGTCGTACTAGCATCATCAAAGACAACGATAGGCAATGTTCCAAACAACTTCGTGATCGTATCGCGTTTTGTCCAAGTTGGGTAAACCGTCTCCAAAACATATCGAACTGTATCTCCGTGTTGAATACCACTATTTAAGGCATATGCAAAAGTACCTTGTACAGGAACTATTTTTGCCAAATCATAAGATATTGGGGGTCCTACAGTTGCAATGTTTAGCAAAGGTTGAATCTGCACGATTACTGCCCCAGTATCCAAACCAATTCGCTCTGCTTCATGATTAAAAACACCGGTTGATAATGAAATATTGGAAGGATCTAAATCCTTCACTATTAAATACCGATGAGCAATATGTGACAGCATTAAATTCGGAAAAACCATACTTTTACTAATGGTTTCTATTTGACTAATTGGAGGCCAAAAACCACCAACAGTTCCTACTTCAGGAGTCATGGCTAAAATTTTTGGCTTTAAATTCAAGTCTACCTTGTACATATAATCATCCGAGTCACCGGAAGCTGGATACAATCCAGAAGATTTCTGGTTAACGAAGCCATTGTACTGAACCATGTAACCTGTGAAGCGATTAAAATAATCGTGATCCACTGCAAATTCAGCTGCTGTGGTTCCAATTGGGAATAATAATAAATCACCATAAGTATGTGCATTGAAAGCCAATTTGAATTCGTGATTTTCACAAAACCATTTCATGGCTTGGGTTTCGGGTTCAGAAAAAGGCCCTGTACCAGGGTAAGTATCGTTGTTAGTATTTGTACTCACACCTGTTGTTCCCCATCCGTAGGAATAATTTCTATTTAAATCGACTCCCTTATTTGTCGTACCAACATTTCTTCTATTTTTTCGGTGCATTCCGCCGCCATTAGGATTATTCGTTTCATTATATATGTATCCATCTGGGTTCAAACAAGGCACAAAATACATTTCACAATTGTTCACCAAATGCTGAATTTCTTCTGAACTCGAGTAATTTTCTAACAAATACCACATGTAATAAATGACCTCGGTCATGGAATTAGGTTCACGTGCATGATGAATCGCTGAATACAATATTTCCTTTTCGCCAGCCTCGTTTATGGTTGGATTATCTGAAATACGCACCCAATAAATCGGTCTGTTTTCTATTGTATGAAAAGTATCTATCGGTGTTCGAGTGGATATCAAATTCGGATACAGTTGCTGCATTAAGTCCAAATTATCAAGCATCTCTTGGTATTTGTAAAATCCACCCATTGTCCCCAATTCAAAATTGGAGGGTGTAACAGGATTGAATTCATTGTTACCCAAAGAAGGTGGGCAAATTGCATTTTTTGTAACGGGTTCTAGATTCAAATTTTGATCAACGTAATATTTCTGTACGTCTTCGATTAAAATGTCAACTTGAAAACCACTTTCCTTAATTCTTTGTAATTCTTCATTTGAAAAATCCGATACGAAGAAATATCCTAATTTATGAGAGCCATGATCAACAGCAATACCAATGTCCGAAAGGGTTTTTAAACCATCCTGCGTAACGTATATTTTCGCCCTTGAATAGTTCTGTGATAGAAGAATATTAGTTAAGAGCAATGCGGAAAGAAAGCAGAAATATTTAAACATTGTATTCGTTTTTGGTTGAATTCTTGACTAAATTAAAGTAAAATTCCTTCATTTCTTAATTTAAATAGTTCGTCATCTTTTTGTCAAGGTTAAAAGAGGTATTAAGATATGTTAATTGAAAGCTACTTGAGTGACATTTGATTATCTTTAAAAGTTGAAACTACATATGCATGGAAAATCGAAAAGTAACTTTTGGAAGAATTTTTTGGCCGAGTTTAATTGCCGCCTTTATTGTATCAATTCTTGGTGTAATAATTTGGATTCTGGCAATTACAGGTATTATAGCATCATTTGGTGATTTTGAAAATACAAGCGCACTGGAGGTTAAATCAAAAACCATTTTAAAAATGAAATTAAATGGTGCTATTGCTGAGCGTTCAAGTAAAAAATTGGAAGCATCTACCTTTGAATTCAACCAACGCATCGGTGTTTCAGATATCATTGACGGATTAAAAATCGCAGCAAACGATACAAGAATCAAAGGTTTGTATCTTGAAATTGATGGATTAACCTGTGGTTATTCTGCCGCAAAAGAAATACGCGCCGCAATTGAAGATTTTAAAAAATCTGGGAAATTTGTTATTGCATACAACAGTGGCGAAGTTATTACTCAAAAGGAATACTACGTTTCTTCAGCCGCCAATAGTGTTTACGCATTTCCAACAAGTTCGATGGAAATAATGGGTCTTGCTGGTGAGTTAACTTTCTTCAAAGGAACACTGGAAAAATTGGATGTCGAAATGCAAGTAATACGGGGCAAAAACAACGATTTCAAAAGTGCAGTCGAACCATTTTTCTTGGATAAAATGAGTGACTCTAGTCGGCTTCAAATGGAAACGTATATCAATTCCATTTGGCAGACCATTAAAACCGACATTCAAAAGTCTCGATCCATTCCTGCAAGTGATTTAGATGACATTGCAGACAACTTAAAAGTGAGGAAAACGACCGATGCAGTTAAGTATAAACTAATCGATGAAGTCATGTATAAAGATGAAGTCATGGACTTGCTCTCGGATAAATTAGGTCAAGAAAAGGATACAGAAATTAATTTCCTTTCTTTTGAAAAATATGCAATGAAAAA
>JAHEMP010000261.1 GCA_024643585.1 Crocinitomicaceae bacterium
GTTTTTACCCCAAGTGGTGAAATCAGCTAGAGTAATGAAAAAAGCAGTTGCCTATCTTTTGCCCTTTATCGAAGCGGAGAAAAACGGCAAAAGAGAGTTTTCAGGGAAAATTTTGATGGCAACGGTAAAAGGGGATGTCCACGATATCGGAAAAAACATTGTTGGGGTTGTACTGTCTTGCAACAATTATGAGGTCCTTGACATGGGAGTAATGGTGCCAGCCAACAAGATTATTGAAAAGGCAATTGAGGAAAACGTTGATGTAATTGGATTGAGCGGACTAATCACACCATCTTTAGATGAAATGGTGCACATGGCCAAAGAAATGGAAAGGGCCAATTTAAAAATACCTCTTTTAATAGGTGGTGCTACAACCTCGAAAGTGCACACGGCTGTTAAAATAGACAAGAATTACACTTTAGGTCAGACTGTACATGTTTTAGATGCTTCAAGGTCTGTCACAGTCGTAGAGAGTCTTTTAGGCCACAAAAAGGAAGATTTTATAAGTAATTTAAAATCAGATTATCAGCGTGTAAGAGAGCATCATGAAAAGCATCGTGGGGCAAAACAAATGCTGACATTAGATCAAGCTAGAGCCAATCGTTTTGAAATAGAGTTTAAATCCGAAAATTTGGCAATTCCAAAGAAATTAGGAACACATATTTTTGAGGAATACGATTTAGCTGAATTAAGAAATTACATTGATTGGACGCCATTTTTCCAAACTTGGGAATTGCACGGTCGTTATCCAAATATCCTATCGGATGAGGTCGTCGGTGAAACGGCAACAAAGTTATTTCAGGACGCGAATGCCATGTTGGATAAAATTATAAATGAAAAGTGGCTCCAAGCGAAAGCCGTTATTGGTTTATTTCCGGCAAATTCAGTTGGTGATGATATTGAAATATACAAGGATGAGACAAGGACTGAATTGGTACATGTTCAAAGATCACTTCGTCAACAAGGAAAGAAAACAGCGGTCGCACCCAACTTGGCTCTTTCGGATTTTATTGCTCCAAAACACACAGGGTTGAAAGATTACATCGGCGGTTTTGTTGTTACCACTGGTTTAGGTATAGAGAAATACATCGCAAAATTTGAAATCGACCATGACGATTACAATTCTATTCTCTTAAAAGCATTAGCCGATCGTTTGGCTGAAGCTTTTGCGGAAAGAATGCACGAGCGAGTGCGTCAAGAATATTGGGGGTACGAATCCAAAAGTCTCACCAATGAAGAATTGATTGCCGAAAAATATAGAGGTATTAGACCCGCTCCAGGTTACCCAGCATGTCCAGATCATACGGAGAAAATGGGTTTGTTCTCTATTTTGAATGCTACAGAAATAACAGGTGTTTCCTTAACCGAAAGTCTGGCTATGTTGCCAACGGCATCGGTATCTGGCTGGTATTTTGGGCATCCGAGCGCAAAGTATTTTGGGTTAGGCAAAATCGCCTTGGATCAAGTCCATGATTTAGCTGACCGCAAAGGAATGAATCGGGAAGAAATGGAACGATGGCTTGGAAGTGTAATCGTTTAATAATTCAAATATTGTAACCTTGGTCTTTTCGAGTGTTTTGTCTCTAGCTTATGTTAATTTTGCCATGTCATGTCAAATAAAAAAATAGCAATTATTGGTGGTGGAGCAGCGGGTTTTTTTGCTGCTATTTCAGCTAAATATCATAATCCTAGCTATGAGGTAACAATTTTTGAAAAATCACAAAAAGTTCTAGCTAAAGTCAAAGTTTCAGGAGGCGGTCGGTGCAATGTCACAAACGGTTGTTCGGATATTGATGAATTGATTAAAGCCTATCCACGAGGAGGAAAGAAGTTAAAATGGCCGTTTAAATCGTTCAACACAACGGATACAGTGAAGTGGTTTGAGGAAAGAAATGTACCCTTAACTTTGCAGGATGACGGATGCTACTTCCCCGTTTCTCAGAGTTCTCAAAGTATTATTGACGCTTTAATGAACGAATGTCGTAGAAATAAAATCAATATTCTAACCAGTAAATCAGTTGAAAGACTTATACCTCTCGATGATTCTATTCAATTGAGTTTCAATGAGGAAATTTTACTTTTCGATAAGGTAATTGTGGCAACCGGTGGATCCCCGAAAACAAGTGGATTGGACTGGCTGAAAAATTTGGGTCATCACATTGAAGAGTGTGTCCCTTCCTTATTCACGTTTAATATGCCGAATGAGAAGGTAAAAGAATTGATGGGAATTGTAAAAGAAGAAGTTATTACGACCATTCAAGGCACAAAATTAAAAGGTGACGGACCTTTGTTGATTACCCATTGGGGAATGAGCGGGCCGGCAATTCTGAAGTTATCGGCTTTTGGTGCACGAATTTTGAGTGAGAAGAACTACGAATTTAGCGTTTTAGTGAATTGGACAAATGAACCCAAAATCGATAAGGTTGCGGCGGAAATCGATAAGATAGTTCAATTGAACCCCAATAAATTATTACATAATTATAAGCCCTATGGAATAAAAGAGCGATTGTGGTTGCATCTTTTGGAAAGAGCAGGACAAGCTTCGACCAAACGTTGGGAAGAACTAGGAAAGAAGGGCTTTAACAAACTTATTGAAATTCTAACGAATGATACTTACGAGGTAAAGGGAAAAACGACCTTTAAAGAAGAATTTGTAACATGTGGGGGTGTTAGTCTAGATGATATAAACATGGCTACAATGGAAAGTCGTGTTGTGAAGAATTTATATTTTGCAGGTGAAGTAATGGACATAGATGCCATAACAGGAGGTTACAATTTTCAGGCTGCTTGGACTACAGGTTTTATAGCGGGCCAACTTAAATAATTAAGTTTGGAGTCCCTTGCCCACTAAATTCAATTTTCAAGTGATACAAAGCCCAGAAACGTTTAATTTACAATTTTAATTATGGAAGAACAACCAAACAATCCTTTGCACGGCATTAAATTAGCCGATATACTAGATTATTTAGTTGAGAAATATGGTTGGGAAGAATTGGGACATCAGATAAAAATCAATTGTTTCGTCAGTAATCCATCCGTTAATTCCAGTCTGAAATTTTTACGGCGAACGCCTTGGGCAAGAAACAAAGTGGAACAGTTTTATTTGTATTCGAAAAGACAGGATGCCAAATCAAATAGAAAAGCCGATTAGTATTTAATAAATTTTTGCGTGTATTTCTGTTGCCCGAGACCTGAAATGACTAAAAAATAGAGTCCATTCTCAAAATTAGATACGTCGAGGGAGTTACTCGATTGAAGTTCTTTATTCAAAATAAGTTGTCCGAAAGAGTTGAATACTTCCAAATAAACTAATTGTTCTGAGGATTCAATTGTTATTTGATCGGTTGCATAACTCGGAAGCACTTGAATGGTGTTTAGAATATTCTCGTCGATTCCCGTAACATATTGAGGAGAACAACCGCTTATAGAGTCTAACTGAGAGTAATTTAAAAACCCATCGTTGAAATAACAACTTAACTTCCCAACTCCACTTACATTCGGGGCCCCACCGGGTGCGTTAATAATGGATAATGTGCCTATGCTTTCAATCCAAATTGGATACTCTGTGCT
>JAHEMP010000262.1 GCA_024643585.1 Crocinitomicaceae bacterium
TTTTATTTTCTTGCTGCTTGAATCCTTGACTTAGTCGAAAAATAGGAGCAATCCTTACATAGCATGAAGAAAATCTATTCAACTTCAATTCTCTTATAACGAATATCCCAATTGTATTTCCATTTGAAATAGAAAAACAAGAGAGGCTGCCAAATGAACATAGTCAACAAGACCTCCCAACCTAACGATGGAATAGAGGAATCCATTAGCAATGCGTCTGTTTGTAGTGCCTGCCAATTATTCGTTACAACCAATGCGGCAAAAATATTATTGATCGCATGATAACCTATTGAAAGCTCCATACCATTATCAAAATGGGTTAGTAATCCTAAGAAAATTCCATTCCATATATAGAAAACAAGCGCTAATTTTCCCAATACTTCAACCTCAGGGTTCGCAAAGTGCATAAGGCCAAACAAAGTCCCACATATCACTATTCTTATCAAAGGTTGTGAAATGAAATTCAGATTTTTAAATAAATAGGATCTAAACAAAAGTTCCTCACATGTAGTTTGCAGTGGCAATAGAAATAAGCAAATCAAGAACAACATCCAAAAAGTATTGGATTTGTAATTCCACATTAAAACATCCGAGGTGAAATAAGTAAAAATAACCATCACGAGCATGAACCCTCCCCAAACAGAAAAGCTCAAAAAGACGCGTCTCCAGTCTAAGCGATCTCTGGAAGTGAAAAATTGAAGAATTTCCGATTTATGGATGTACTTAATGGCAAAAATCAAAGCCAACAAACCCAATATGAAGGGAATTAAAAGCAAAGTCAAGAACAAATTGCTCCCCAATATTTCACCCATTTCGGTTTGAGAAAGTCCTCCTAGCTGACCATCGTCCAATGCTCTATTGAACAAAGCCAAAACCAAAGGAATTTGACCGATACCTATAAAAACTGAAGCTAATAGAATCAGAGTGACAATAAATTGCCAAACTCCAAAATTGCCCTTTTCTGGCAATTCATGAAAAGGTTTAATTGATTGACTCACGAGACTCTTCTTTTTTGGGAACTAGAAAAAGCAGTATAAAACCTATGACAAAAAAGATGGTCACTGAAATGACTGACATCCGAATGGAACCGGTTATTTCTTCTATAAAGCCAAAGAAAAATGTACCCACTACTATCCCTATTTTCTCTGTAACATCGTAAAAAGAAAAATAGCTCGCGTGATCTTCTGTTTCTGGTAAAAATTTGGAATAGGTTGAACGAGCTATTGATTGAACACCACCCATCACTATACCGACACATGCCGCTAATACATAAAACTCAATAGGTTCGTAAACAATAAAGTAAGCTCCAAGACAAATCACTATCCAAAAGAAAACAGAAACTAAAAGTGTTTTAATATTTCCAATAATACCAGATAATCTCGACATTAAAAAAGCCCCGACTGCTCCTAAAATCTGAATTAGCAAAATGGCTACTATCAATCCTGTTGTACCCCCATTTTCTGACCAATTGACTTCTTTACTCGCAAATATTGTCGCCAACAACATAACTGTTTGAACACCTGTGTTGAAAAAGAAAAAGGACATCAAGTATTTTTTGAGCCTAATAGTTTTTCTAAACGTTTTTAGAACGCTCAATAGCTCTTTGAATCCTTTTGTTAATATTCCTTTTTCTGGCTTTTTATTGTACACGTTATTTGGCAATGCATTATATGTGATTTGGGAAAATCCGGCCCACCATAGACCGACCAAAACGAAACAATATTTGGTATATTCTTTTCCAAGACCCATTACTATTCCAAGACAAATTATTAGCAAAATCATTGATCCCAAATAACCCATTGTGAATCCTCTTGCAGATATTCTGTCATGATCTTCTGGGTGTGCAATTTCGGGCAAATAAGCGTTGTAAAAGACTAAACTATTCCAGAATCCAATAGAAGCAAAAAATACCGATAGCATGCTCCACTCCAAATGGTTAGCATCAAAAAAGAACATGCTGATGGCGGACAAACTACCGAAATAACAAAAAAACTGTAGAAATCGTTTTTTATTCCCTGAATAGTCAGCGACACCTGAAAGTATCGGTGAAAGAATCGCTACCATCAAAAAAGAGGCAGAAAGTACGTATGAAAATAAAACAGAATTGGAAAGATGAAAGCCGAAAAAATCAACCATAACGACCTCACCACTTGGTAACTCCGTTAATCCTTTTTGGTCGAGATAATGTTTTGTCGTAACCCCATCGTAGAAAATTGGAAATATTGCAGATGAAATGACTAAATTATAAACTGAGTTTGCCCAATCGTAAAAGACCCAGCCACGAATTATTTTTTTATCGCCTTTTTCCATTCAATTTTTTTTAGGTTATTACTCCATTGACATAATCTTGAAGGAATTGATATTTCTTGTTCAAATTTCCTTCGTGATTCGTTTGACTGGCATTAAATAAAATCCCCTCGTTATCGTTATGGATAAAAAGAGGAAGAACATTTTTAATCAGTTGATTACCAAAGTCTTCCGAAGACTCTCTAGGCAACTCCGTAGGTAAATTATCGATTGCCATTACAACAATACTAGTGTCATCTCTCCAATTTGCTTCACGTTCTTCGTTTACGTTATAACCATAAATTGGGTCGGCGATTGTACTTGATCGAACGGTACATGCAATTGGATCAGCAATATCACAAGATATATCGGCAACCACTTTTAATGAAAGGCATTTTTTTAAATCTTCATTGGTAAGAAGTTTAGGAGAAGCATTATTCCAGTAATGACAGCTCATATAAATATTTGCCTTTTCAATGTACTCATTTAAATTCGACTCATATAACTCCGGATTATTATAAAATTCAGATTTATCAAAGCTTTTATCTGATTTTTTTCGGTAATAATCTGCCGTTTCTAAATGAGTGAAAACTGGTTCGGAATAATTTTCGGTTAAAAACTCATTGGGTGCTACTTCCATTATGGGTAATAAATCCAAAATTTCTCTTGCGCCATTACCTACCTTGCCGAATCCAGTTAGAACAATTTTTGTCGAAGGCTCAAAGCGTATTTTTGATAATTCTGATTCCATTTCTTTTCGGTCAAAACAATCTTTTGCTCTTTTTAAATCAAACAGCTTGGTTTTTAAACCGTACGCATAAAAAGCGTTATAGGCGCCTACAATTCCAGCAAATCGACCAAAACCAATTATACGCTTTCCATCGGGGTTTTTAAGCAACTCATAATCTATAAGTTGTATTTTTTTCTCTAAAATAGAGCGTAACAATTCACGATTGTGTTTTTGCTTTTTTACCGTGTGGGAAAAAAACATATACTTCTTATTCTCTATTAAATCGCTAATATTTACTTCTTTTACGCCTATCAACAAATCACAATCCGATAGGTCTTCTTGAACTAATATGCCTTCATCTTCAAATTCACTATCTTCGAAAGCACGCACCAAGCTTGGCTGAACAATTATCTCAATTCCCGTAAAGGTTTTTTTAAGCATTGCACATTGCTTAGGTGTAAAAGGAACCCGTCTATCCGGCGGTATTTTGCCTTCACGTAAAATTCCAATTTTAATTTTTTCCATTTTCTTTTATTCGATTGGTGAATTA
>JAHEMP010000263.1 GCA_024643585.1 Crocinitomicaceae bacterium
TACCGGAGGGGAATCAAATTTTGGAGGATATCGAGTTTATGCAAAATAAATTCGGTGGATCCATTCCTTTTGAGATCATGATTGATTACAAAAGAAAAGGCAGATTATTTTCAAATGAGACGCTAAACAAAATGGAGGCGGTTCAAGATAAATACTCCAATGACAGCTTGTTCTCAAAAGCCATTTCCATTGTAGATTTTATCAAGGTAATAAACATGGCGTATCATGGTAACGATCCTAGCCAGTACAAGTTAATTTCTACAAGGGACAAACTGAGATTGAAAAAATATTTGGACAATTTCAACATGACCAACGCAAATGGAGGTGGTTTTACGATTAAGGAATTGGTTGATACCAATCATAACATGCTGCGGATTCGCACGCAAATGATTGATTTAGGTTCATACGAAGTCGCTGCAAAAGTGGACTCTATGCGCTTTAAAATTGACGAAATTTTCAACCCCGACAAACCAGAAATTGAAAGATTATACGCTATCGCTAAAAATAAAAAAGGTGCTAGTTACGACAGTTTGATTTTTGAATATCCAGCTGTATACAATAGTTTAACGAATGTTCTATCCGATGGAGATACAGAAAAACAGTATGCATTCGATATGGATCCTGATAAAATTAAGGAGTACTACGCGAATGCAAACTTTAACGCTAAACTCAGAGAAGCGATAGATTTAGACTATTACGGCATTGAAATAACCGGTACAGCAGTAGTCGTTTCAGAAGGGACACAATATTTAGTTATAAATCTATTTACCAGTCTATTATTTGCTATTTTGGGAATTGCTATTTTAATGGCTATCCTCTTCAGATCATGGCGTATGGTTCTTGTATCTTTGCTTCCTAACTTAATACCACTTGTTTTTACAGGAGGAATCATGGGTTGGTTTGGCATTCCATTAAAACCTTCTACCTTGTTAGTCTTCAGTATTGCATTTGGTATTTCTGTGGATGATACAATTCATTTCTTGGCCAAATACCGACAAGAACTAAAACTCAATCCTTACGATTTAAAAGCTTGCGTTTTAAAAGCTATTCACGAAGCAGGCCTAGGTATGTTCTATACTTCAATAGTATTGTTTTGCGGTTTCTCTGTCTTTACACTTTCTGAATTCGGTGGAACAAAGGCCCTTGGCTTACTAATCTCCATGACTCTGTTAATTGCCATGATCACCAATCTTGTTGTTCTTCCATCATTACTACTGAGTCTTGAAAGAAGATTGACGACTCGATCGTTCGTGGAACCCTACTTTGATGTTTACGACGAAGAGTCTGACGTAGAATTTGACGATCTTCAAGTTGAACAGAAACAAAAACCACTAGACGCATGAAAGGTATAATTTTAGCCGGTGGATCCGGGACAAGATTACATCCTTTGACTTTAGCCGTAAGTAAGCAGTTGATGCCTATTTACGATAAACCCATGATCTACTATCCTCTTTCGATTTTGATGAGTGCTGGAATTAAGGAAATTCTGATTATATCAACGCCGCATGATCTACCTCATTTTGAAAAATTATTAGGCGATGGACAAAACTTAGGCTGCAAATTTGTTTATGCTGTCCAAGAAATTCCAAATGGATTGGCCCAAGCTTTTGTGATTGGAGAATCCTTCATAGGCGACGACGACGTAGCTCTAATACTCGGTGATAATATTTTCTACGGAGTTGGAATGGATGACTTGCTTCGTGATAACACCGCGCCAGATGGTGGGGTTGTCTATGCCTACCATGTCAGTGACCCAAGACGATATGGAGTTGTGGAATTTGATGAAGACATGAATGCTATTTCTATCGAAGAAAAGCCTTCAAATCCAAAATCAAAATTTGCTGTTCCTGGATTGTATTTTTACAATAACGATGTTATCGAAATAGCGAAAAACCTGAAACCTTCTGCTCGCGGAGAATACGAAATTACAGACGTAAATGCCGAGTATTTGCGCAGAGGCAAATTGAAAGTTGCGGTTTTGGATAGAGGAACAGCTTGGCTGGATACTGGAACATTTGAATCTTTAATGCAAGCAGGACAATTCGTTCAAGTTATAGAGGACCGTCAAGGACTTAAAGTCGGTTGTATCGAGGAAATAGCGTACAGAAACAAATGGATTGACAAATCTCAACTAAAAAAAATAGCCGAGCCTTTGACAAAAAGTGGTTACGGCAATTATCTATTAGACTTGCTAAAATAATGAACAGCATAGAACGGCTAAGTAAATTAATACAAGAAAGTGTAGCTTCATGGGAATTGCCAAATTCTCCTGAAAATCTATACGATCCCTTGCGTTACTTTTTAACCATTGGAGGGAAACGGATGCGACCTGTTCTGACCTTGATGGGTGCCGAATTGTTTGGCGGAAAAGCAGAATCTGCGATACACGCAGCACTTGGCGTGGAACTGTTCCACAATTTCACCCTTATCCATGATGACATTATGGATGAAGCTCCGCTCCGAAGATCAAAAACGACAGTGCATACGCAATGGAATCAAAATATAGCGATTCTTTCTGGAGACGTTTTAATGGTTAAAGCCTATCAAGAAATTTGCAAACAAGAAGCTCAACATCTCCCAGAATTGATGCGTGTTTTTAACAAAACTGCGATTGAAGTTTGTGAAGGACAGCAAATGGATATGGATTTTGAAGATCGAAATAACGTTACCATTGAAGAGTATGTTGAAATGATTCGCTTAAAAACCTCTGTGCTTTTAGGTGGAGCATTAGAAATGGGTGCTATAGTTTCGGGTGCGTCCTTGTCCGACAGAGAATTACTTTACACCTTCGGTCAAGAATTAGGCCTCGCTTTCCAAATTAAGGACGATTATTTGGATTTGTATGGTGACCCAGAAAAATTCGGCAAACAAATTGGAGGAGACGTAATCGCGAATAAAAAAACCCTATTGTATTTGCTTGCACTTGAAAATTCAACTGAAGAGCAATTAGAATCTTTTAGAATTTTGGAAAAGGAACAAAACTTAGAGGCCAAAGTAAAAAGTGTTCGCACGCTTTTTGATGAATTAAACATTCCCGCAAAAGCGCAAGAATATATGGATGCTCATTTTTCAAAAGGGATGGATGCTTTGATGCAAATATCCGTTTCGAAAGAGCAAAAAACAGACCTGATTGATCTGTCTAATTATTTAATGGCTCGGGAAAATTAATCTAGATAATTCGTAAAAATTAATTTTAGCGGTTACAATTTTGTAACTTGCCTTCCAAGAAAATTACTGCTCTATGAATCCGAAATTCTTATTAATAGCTGCTATTTTACTTTTTACAAACTCACTTGTCAACGGTCAAAACAACAATGAAAATCCAAAATGGCTAGGATTAATCGGTCAAGAAGGTCTTGCATTTAAGAACCAGACAATGGAAATAGGTTTTTACCTAGACCTTAAAATTCAAGAAAAAATAAACGATTTTTCAAATGGCAAGGAAGATGGGCTAAACCCATATGATCCTGAACAAGTAGACTTTATGGCAATTTTCACCTCGCCTTCCGGTCTAACTAAAAAGCAATATGGCTTTTATTATCAAGACTATTTTGAAGATACAAAA
>JAHEMP010000264.1 GCA_024643585.1 Crocinitomicaceae bacterium
TGTACGAGAACCAAAACAAAATTGTTTAGAATAATCCAAAAAAAAATTGAACTTTTACTTTTATACTATTTGATTTAATGAAAAGTTCTTAATTTCGAATACTATTCAGTCTAAAAGTTATGTGCAAAATTGCTTATCTTACCCTATTGTCTTTCATGCTATTTTCATGTGTAGCTTACCAAGAGGGATCTACAACAGCCTACACTGCAAGTGAAAATGTAATTTATAATGACCTAGCCATTGGAACTTCTCAAACCAATCGAATACTCGGATTTGGAGGAATAAGAAAAGATGCTTTACTATTCGAAGCAAAGAGACAAATGATAACAACACGACCTCTCGAAGCTGGTGAAGAATATCAAAATATCACAATTGACGTTAAGCATTCTTTCATAATTCTCCTGCACAGAACAAAGGTAACCATGACAGCGGATGTTGTGAAACACGTTTCAGAAGAAGTCAACGAACGCTATTCAGCTCAATACAAAGAAAAAGTTTTTATTAACAACCATAGCGATTCACTTTTTCAGGTTGGGAGAATTGTGGTTTTCGAGAATGGTAAAGAAGGCATGGTTTTGCAAAACAAAAATTCCAAAAAAAGTATCGTGCAGTTTAAAAATCGACATGGCGAAATTGTGACGAGAAAGATGAGTCAAAATAAAATATTCACGACTATTGGAAATTGGAAAGGTTTTAAGGTTGGTGACAGTTTTTTAATAAAAGAAAGTTTTAGTGAACCTAGTATTCAAGTTACGCTTATTGGAATTAGTAAGAACCGAGCTTTAATAAGGGATCCTATGGGAATTGTTTATTCAGTGAAATTTCAAACTGCAGAAATAATATCAAAGAATTAAAAATAATTACATTTTTTAGAACTTTATTTCACCCCGTTTTAATAACTATTAATTTGCACTTTTTCAGTCATTTAAATAAAAAATGCATTTAGTCAATAAAAAAATGTACATTTGTTTAAATATTTTAAAAAATTACAATGAATAAAGGCACAGTAAAATTCTTCAACGAAACAAAAGGATTTGGTTTCATTACAGAAGAAGGCGCAAACAAAGATCACTTTGTACACGTATCAGGATTAATCGACGAAGTACGCGAAGGTGACGTTGTTGAGTTTGAATTAGAAGAAGGTAAAAAAGGCTTGAACGCGGTAAACGTGAAAGTTATCTAATATACTTTTAAGAATTTCAAAATGAAATGGTCCGCTTGAAATTAAGCGGACTTTTTTTTTGCACGTAAATCTTTAAAATACAAAAACAATCCCAAGATAAAACTGTTAAGCTAAAATGTTGCACTACACAAAAATAATCCATCCTGTAAATGACCAATGGGTAACTTTCGTTCATGGCGCCGGTGGAAGTAGTGCCATTTGGTACAAGCAATTAAAAACGTTTAAAAAAGATTTCAACGTTCTTCTTATTGACCTTAGGGGTCACGGCAAATCCAAAGAGCCCATTTACAAAAAGTTTAAACGATATACTTTCGACTCCATAAGTGACGAAATCATTGAGGTACTAGATCATCTGAAAATTTCTTCTTCACACTTTGTTGGCATTTCTTTGGGAACTATATTAATTCGTGAAATTACAGAACGTTACCCAGAGCGGACAAGTAGTTTAATTATGGCCGGGGCGGTTATGAAACTTAATTTCCGCGGTCAGATTTTAATGCGGTTTGGGGCTACTTTCAAATCCATCATTCCCTATTTGATTCTTTATCGATTCTTTGCCGTTATCATAATGCCAAAAAAGAAACATCGCGAATCTCGTTTGCTCTTTGTCAATGAAGCAAAAAAACTACGTCAAAGTGAATTTAAGCGTTGGTTTACCCTTATTTCAGAAGTCAATCCACTATTGCGCTTTTTTAGAATAAAAGAATCTGGCGTCCCTACCCTTTATGTTATGGGAGAAGAGGACCATATGTTTTTACCTTCTATTTCGAAATTGGTAAAAAATCATTCCAATACTCAATTATTTGTGATACCGGCTTGCGGCCATGTCGTGAATGTCGAAAAACCAGAAATTTTCAACTCCACCGTTATCAACTACCTTAACAACCTGAATGTTTTTAGGTAATAGAATTGATTAATTCACCCATATTTGTTTTAATACATTATTGAATTATTCTTGTGAAATTGAATATTGTCAATGTCAGTTCATTTATGGTGTCAAAACGATACATTTTCGTATTTTCGAAGTTGACAATAACCACAAGAAAGCATGAAAAATATATTTGAGAAGGAAGTTGCTAATGAATTAATCGATAGACTAAACAAACTAACCCCCGAAACCAAAGCCCAATGGGGGAAAATGAATGTTGCACAAATGTTGGCACATTGCTGTGTGACCTATGAAATGGTCTATGAGAATTCACACCCAAAGGCCAAAGGAATGAAACGAATGCTTTTGAATTGGTTTGTGAAACCAACTGTTGTGAGCGATAAACCCTACAAGAAAAATAGCCCAACCGCGCCAACCTTTAAAATCGTCGAACCAAAAATATTCCAAGCTGAAAAACAAAGATTGATTGAATTCATTTCAAAAACTCAAGAAATTGGGGAAGCCGAATTTGATGGAAAAGAATCGCTCTCCTTCGGGAAATTAAATATAGACGAATGGAACAATATGTTTTACAAGCATTTGGACCATCATTTTAATCAGTTTGGTGTTTAAAGCCATCCAATTTGAAAAAAACAGCAATTATTTTAGGAGTAATATCCATTCTAGCTGCCTTCTTCTGGAATGAACTCAATGTTTCTTCATTTGGGAAACACTCACAAAAATTATCGCACGGTCATACCGTCATTACTGCCGATGATGCGAGCTATTTAGCACCTGCAGAAAATTGGATTAAACATGGAAACTTCCGAAATAATCTAATTGGAAATTACGCATACTACATGCGGCCCCCAGGTTATAGTTTGGTTTATTGCATATTTAGGTCAGTTTTAAAGACAAAGCATGCCCTTTATTCTTTGAAATTTTTTCAAGTTTTACTTTTTGGTTTTTCTATCAGCGCTCTATTTTTACTTTTGATGGAGACCGGCACGAATAAACGCCTCTCCGTTTTTTTGAGTTCTTTTTATGGAATCGGTGGAATCGGTATTGGTTTTCTATACTATACGCTCACGGAAGCAATAACTCCATCACTTATCATCCTTTCCCTCTATTCATTATTTAAGGCAAAAAACGCTGTTGATCAAAATCGAAAGGCAATCTTTTATTCTCTGTGTTTTATCTTGTTTGGATTTATCTTTATAACTAGACCAGTACTTGGGGTTTTCGCCCTTCCAATTGTGGTTTTTATTCTTTGGGATAATCTAACAACAATAAACAGACGTGTTTTATACGTATTTTCTTTATTGTTCGTTGGATTTGGACCTATGCTAATTTGGCAAGTAAGAGGATACAATATTTCTGGCGAAGTCATTGGCCTACACCCTATTTATTCATTAGAAAACAAAGAAACTCCATACCGACCTGTGCATCAGGCATTTTGGGAGTTCGCAAAATCGTGGGGAGAAACAGGGGAGAAATTT
>JAHEMP010000030.1:0-11869 GCA_024643585.1 Crocinitomicaceae bacterium
TTTAAAAATTGGATGCCGACAGTTGACCCTGGAGAAATATTCTGGAGTACAGACACTTATTTATATTTGACAGTTAATCACGTAAATTCATTTTGGAAACAAGACGGAAACTTTAACGACAAATGCCAATACATTCGGATAAAAATACTGTAGCTAACCGCACCTATAAGAAATTGATAATGGATTTTAATATAGTAATTGGTATAATAGTATTATGAGATACAAAATACTCTTTGTTTTATTCAGCCTCCTACTCGCCTTTCCCGTATTGGCAGACGGACCAATTATACCTATGGAGGCTGCAATTCTATTTATCGTTATGGTAGTGCTTGTTGGATTTGCGCTGTCAATGTTGTTCGCTTTTTTTGTAAAACTCGTCCTTCAGAAAATAAGAAACGAAAAACGAAACAAGATTTGGATCATGAGTTTGACCACTTTTTTGACTGCCGTTCTTTTTTGGTATTGGGAGAAGGAATACGATTGGATGTATTATTCAAACGTTGAAATCGACTATGGATACGAAACGCGTAGAAAATTATATAAGGTTTTGTTTTTACTGTCTGCTCTTTTGGGGTCGATAGTGGGTTACTTTTTTACACCTAAGAAAAAATGATTTTTTTCTTATACTTATATTCCTATCCAAGAACTACCCAATTGCAAATTCCCTTTGTTGGAGCCTACAATCCAAAATTTCATTAAGAACAGAATGCATAACAACAAACCTAACCGTTTTTACGTTTTTGATTGTCAGCGTTAAAATCCTTGAAGAACATATGAACCGTTATTATTTGTTGTTATTAGCAATACTATTAGCTAAAACTGCTTCGGCTGATCAGCTTGATGGCCTCGCATACATTGATGGACTATTAATACTAGCTTTGATAGGTGCAGTATGTTTCCTAATACTCTTTTTCTCGATAGTTAATCGATTCGCTTTTGAAAAACACAAAATAAACATTACGTTAAATGTTACCAGTTCAATTCTTATCATTTGTTCAACCATCGCAATATTCACATTGGGGTCGAGTATTGACCCAGGTTTTCGTGTAGCCTGTTTAGGAACAATTATCGTTTCAACTATTCTTATTGTTTTGAATTATAAAGTAGAAAAGCAGAAAAAAGATACTATAGAATAGGTATATTGTAGCAAATAAACAAAAGTGCCGAAACTAGGAAATTTAAGAAAGGGCATTTACCTATTTGCATACAGTTAACCTCCAAACATGAAATGAAACTACTTTCATTTTTCATATTGTTCCAATTTGTGTGTGTCCTACACGGACTATCTCAGGTGTCAAAAAGTGAACCGAAATTTGAGGTGAACGAGGTCGATAATTCTATGTTTACTTCAGATAAATTTTGGAGAGGCGCAGACGGTGCAGCTTCCATTGATCTAGAGAATGGGAAAATCCTTTGGTTGTTCAGCGATACCTTTATTGACCCCAAAGGTTCAAGCAAGCGGAGAAATGCAAAAATGATAAACAATAGCATCGCTATCCAAGAAGGAAATGATTTGGATCAAGGAAAAATGTCTTTTTATTACAAAGGAAAAAAAAGAAAACCAGAAGCATACTTTGACCTTCCTGGTAAGAATTGGTTTTGGACGGGTCATGGAACTCTTGTGAAGGATAAACTGATTGTCTTATTATTTGAAGAAAAGAATACGAATACTGGAATTGGATTTGAGGCAATAGCTTGGTATATTGCTATTATTGACAATCCATTGGATGATCCTCGCGATTGGACTATAAAATACATCAAAGGGTCCGATACCTTTGGAGTAATCCTTGGATCTTCGGCCGTATTGAAAGATAAAGATTTCATGTATGCATATGGTGTCACAGAGCCCTCATCGCATGAAGTTTACCTTTTAAGATTTCCCATTGATGAAATAATCGAAGGCGATATCTCTGGATTGGAGTGGTGGAATGAACAACAATGGATGAAAAGAGTGGAAAGGTCCCCAATTCCCTCACCCCTATTTTTTGGTCAAACTGAATTTTCTGTTCACTACCAAGAGAATCTAAATCAATACATTCAGATTCAAACCTATGGTTTTGGAGCTGCATCAATAGGATATAGACTAGCCGACCAACCAGAAGGACCTTGGTCTGAACCCGTGATTTTTTATAAACCACAACTTGAATCGAAAGAAGATTTTGTCTATTCAGCAAATGCCCATCCAGAAATATCCAATGGTGATATTTTGGTTACTTACAATGTTAATACTGGCAATTTTAAAGAGTTGATAACTAACGAGCGTATTTATTTTCCAAAAATAATACGTCTTAAAATATCTAAATGACAAATTAAAGAAGTGTTGCTCTTCCATAGATAAATGGTGGATGAATCAAAAGAAATTCAAAACTATATTATTATGTTTATAGAAAATTGAAATTCAAGTAAAAAAACGCGCTTCATTGCAGTTGAATATGAAAAAAATTAAAAATATATTAAAAAGAATTCCATTACTGGCCACCATTGTCGCGTTATTCAATCGCAAGAAGCACGAGATTCCAGTATTTACTTCTACGAGTGATTATTGGGAAACGAGATATGGTTCAGGAGGCAATTCTGGAGCAGGTTCTTACAATATTTTAGCTGAATATAAAGGTGAGATAATTAATGATTTTGTAAAAGAGAAAAATATAAAAACAGTTATTGAGTTTGGCAGTGGAGATGGAAATCAACTAAAATTTTTCAATTTTGAAAACTACATTGGATTTGATATTAGCAAAACGACAATTAACAATTGCCGTTTGATGTATGAGTCGGACTCGACAAAGCGATTTGAGGTTTTGGACGACTACAAAAATGAAAAAGCGGATTTGGTGTTAAGCCTTGACGTAATCTATCATTTAATTGAAGAAGCTGTTTATTCTGATTATTTGGAAAAATTATTTTCTTCGTCCAATAAATTTGTAATAATTTATTCCTCAAACGAAGACAACCACAAAAATAACAATGTAGCAGGACACGTGAAGCACAGAAAATTTACCAACTGGATCGATCAAAATGTACCGAATTTCAAATTGATAAAACACATCCCAAATAAATATCCGTTCAGTGGGAATAATAATATTTCATCCTACGCTGATTTTTATATTTTCGAGGCTCAAGATCTTTAAAAACAGCCATCAGCGCTTTGATAATTTAGTCTATTTTGAATCCTTCAAATAACTAAATACCACCCGAAAACCAACCGTTTTGTCCGTATTTTTGTACGCTTTTTTCGAATCTATTCGTACATCAAACCCTGGATCACTCCAAGAGCCACCACATGCTATTCCGGGCTCATCAATCATTTCAGCAGCATTGCCGGAAAGATTGTATAAACCAAACTGATTTTTCCAAAAGGATTCACTTGGAGCCAGAAGGTCGTTATGAGTATAAGCAAATGGCGGAATTCCTTTTAAATTCACTTCAAATTTACCAGTTTCAGAATTTTTAGAAATGCACTCCTCCCCAATTCTAGCAAAGTTTCCAAGGATTTGCCCTTGGCTGTTTCTCGTTTCATTTGAGTTCCAACCGTAAGCTATTTTTGGGTCATCGCCGCGAGAAGCCCGAACATATTCATCATAAGTAGGCAAACGACATACCACCTCTACTCCTGGGTATTTTGTGGAGAGGGCTTGGGAAATGTATTCACAATACAATTCAGCTGCTTCGTGCGATATATTGACGACTGGATAATTTCTATATGCCGGATGTGTATGATAGAATTCAGTCATTTTTGAATTTGTATTCGATTGATTGTTCCAATTCAAGGAATCAATTTGACAAATTTTTAATTTATCGATTTGATTATTACTCTTTAAAAACGTCAAAAACTCTAAATATTGAAAATTGGAAACCTCCCCTTTTGACATGTAAAATCCGCTCACAGACTTCTCTTGACCGTCAATCCATGCATTTCCACTCGGAATATAGGTATAGGTGCTTTTCTTAAGAAATTTTTCAAATGATTTTTTAACGGGAGGATGAAAAGATAAAATTCCAAAACTCAATGAAATCAATACAAAATAAGTGGAGTAAAGTTTTCGCTTCATGTTACGACTTTAAGATACATTATGCTAACGAATAGTGGAGCATTTCGTTACAGACAATTCGCAACTTATTTCTTCAAGCTTTCTAAGTCTTGCCAAAAAGTTGGATAACTTTTAGTCACCGCCTCGGGATGATTAATCTCAACTGAACTTTCCGCAAACTGACCTAAAATTGCCAAACTCATAGCAATTCTATGATCATGATGTGAAAATACGCTACCACCGTGAACACTGCCATTCCCATCGATTATCATTGCATTCATTTCTTCATCCAACAAAACGGAAATACCTAATTTTTTGAATTCTTCTTGAACCGTTAATCCTCTATTGCTTTCCTTGTTTGCCAATCTATTCAAACCCAAAATAGTACTTTTTCCGGGCGTTAACGCGGCTAAAACTGCTAAGCTTGGAAACAAATCAGGACAGTCGGTGGCATCGAATGTAAATGCTTTTCGAGCTCTTCCATCGACAAAGATTTTATTTTCGCTGAATTGGACGGTGCAATTCGCTGCCGAAAAAGCGTTTAGTATTGCCCTATCTGCCTGCAAACTCTGCCTATTTAATCCTTCTACAGAAATTTGATTCCCCAAAGCAGAAGCGACCAACCAATAGGAGGCAGAACTCCAATCACCTTCAATGGTATAATCCGCTGCTTGGTATTTCTGGTTGCCTACTATATGGAAATGCTCTAAATCCTCATGGTATATTTTGATCCCAAATTTCAACAGCGTGTCCAAGGTCATCTGAACATAGGGTTTGCTATTCAGTTTTTCGACAATCAATTCTGAGTTATTTGATATAAGCGGTAGCGCCATTAAAAGTCCGGAAATGTATTGGGAACTTTGGGAGCCATTTACGGTCAACTTTCCGCCTTCGAATGGACCCTCAAGCCGAATCGGCAAATGTCCATTATCGTCATCAATTAGGGATATTTTCCCTTTAAAATGATCTCCAAAAAAAGACATGGATCTCGTTCGTAAAGTTCCTTCGCCCAAGACTTCAAACTTCCCTTTTTGAGCAAGTAAAATAGACGTCACTAATCGCGCACCTAATCCACTTTCACCGACATTTAATCGGAGCTGATTCGGAAAAGATCTCGTTCCTTCGATGGAAAATACACCATTTTCTTGTTTAACCTTGGCGCCAAATTCTGCTATGTTTCTCAACATGTTCAACTCGTCCGAGCTGTGGCCAACATTTCTTAATATAGACTTTGCTTGCGCTAATCCAGCAGCTAAAATAGCTCGTTGGCTGTCACTTTTAGAAGATGGAATTTTTATGTTTCCAGCATATTTTCCCGGATAAACAATCATTCGTCGGATGAATTATCGATTTTGGGATTCATGACTTTTGTCTGATGCCGTATGGATTCTTGATGAATAGCATCCATCATTTGTTGAATAAAAAAGGTAGACAAATCATAACCTTCCGATAAATTCAAACGTTTGTTTTTCATTTTCGCCCAATGTTCTTGTTGAAAAATGGTGATGTTGTGCTCGCGTTTCAATTCACCCGCCTTCTCACTCATTTTCATCCGAGAGGACAGTAAATCGAAGACTCTATCGTCCAAATCAGCTATTCGTTGTCTGATTTCATCTAAATGTTTAGCTGCATCTTTTCCAGGGGAAGGAGACCGTTGAACAAGTTTGTCTAGAATGGAATACAAATCTTTTGGCGTAACTTGCTGAGCTGCATCCGACCACGCTGCATCTGGATTTGGATGTGTCTCTATCATCAAACCGTCAAAATTCAAATCCAATCCTTTTTGAGCGACTTCCAAAAGTAAATCTCGTCGACCCGATATGTGACTTGGGTCGCAAATCATTGGAATATTTGACAACCTTTCGCGAAACGCTATTGGTATTTCCCAATTGGGTACATTTCTATACTTTGGGTGATTGTAAACAGAAAATCCTCTGTGAATTGCCGTTAAATCGCTTATTCCCGCTTTGTCTAATCTTTCGAATGCCCCTATCCACAATTCCAAGTCTGGATTGATCGGGTTTTTTATCATAACAGGAACAGAAGTCCCCTTTAAAACATCCGCAATTTCTTGAACTGCAAAAGGATTTACAGTAGTTCTGGCGCCTATCCACAAGACATCTACTCCTGCATTCAGCGCAGACTCCACATGGTTTTTATTGGCTACTTCGGTGCAAACGGGCAATTTAGCTTGTTTTCCAGCCTCAACTAGCCAAGGCAATCCAATTTTGCCTACTCCTTCAAAAGAATCTGGTCGTGTTCGTGGTTTCCAAATCCCTCCGCGTATCATTTGGATTCGCTTTGACTCGCCGAAAGTTCGAACCACATCCATAATCTGATCAGGGTTCTCAACACTGCACGGTCCTGCAATTAGAAAAGGTTTTTTATTTTGAAGTATGGATTCTTGTAAATTCATTTTTCGACGAACGAATTCGTTGATTTTGTTAATTATTAACTGGGTTCTTCTTCACGGCTCCAATGAAATCTTTCAAATAAAAAGGCTCAAAATAGGCAAAATCTTCAAATTCTTCATTGAGATATTTCTCGTAAATGCGCTCTACTTGTCCGCTTGCTGAACAAATAACAAGGTCGTCAAACAAAATGTTCCGATTTGCCCAAATTTCTTTTGCCTTCGCCATACCGTCGCCAAAGCATACTAAATTTTGAAAATCATTGTAACTGTTTTCATCCAATATATCAGCTGAAATAGGTTTTACAACTTCCATATTGGGTGAATAAATTGCCGCATAAACTTCCATTCTACGAGCGTCTATCATTGGGCAAAGGAATTTATCTGGATATTTTGTATTGGCAATTTGCGCCATGCTTTCCAGTGCATCAATGGACAGAAGAGGAATTTTCAAGGCGTAACAAAGCCCTTTTGCAGTTGATGTTCCTATCCGCAAACCCGTGTAAGAACCAGGACCTGAAGCAATGGAAACACCGGCAAGAGCCGAAAATTCAATCTTAGCTTGTTGCATCACATTCTCTATAAAAATGGTCAATTTTTCGCCATGCGAAAAACTATCCTCGTTACTCTCTTTCAAAGCAACTAGCTGACCATTTTTGGACAGTGCAACCGAGCACACTTTCGTACTTGTTTCTAAATGCAAAATAAATTTATCCGGAATCATTTTGAAGTACATTCTAATTTAAAACCTACACCATGAATATTTAAAATCTGCACCGAATCGTCGTCTTTCAAGTACTTTCTAAGTTTGGTTATAAAAACGTCCAAACTTCTACCTACAAAATAATCATCTTGACCCCATACTGCAGTTAATACAATTTCACGTGCAACGACTTGATTTTGATTTTTGCACAATATTTTAAGAATTTGATTCTCTTTTTTTGTGAGTGTTTTCTTATCGTTTCCATTTGAAATAGTGTGTTCATCACTATTAAAATCAAATATTCCCAATTTATATTCCTTCAATTCTTCTTCAACCACATGAATGTTTACGCGTTTCAAAAGGGATTGAATTCTCAATTCAAATTCATCGAAACTGAAAGGTTTTGTCAAATAATCATCACCACCGGCTTTGAATCCTGCCACTTTATCCTCTGTCATTGATTTGGCAGTGAGAAAAAGTATTGGAATATTCTTATCAATTTTTCTTATTTCTTGAGCCAATGTAAATCCGTCCTTTTTTGGCATCATGACATCAAATATGCCCAAATGAAAATTCTTTTCACTAAAAGTTTTCATAGCTTCTACTCCATCATAACACAAAGTTACACTGTAACCTGCTGATTTTAAATAATCTGAAATTACAAATCCCAAGCTTGTGTCGTCTTCAACTAAAAGAACATTTGCCTTCATTTTAAGCACATTAATTTTGAAGAGGAAAGGTACTATTTTTTACGTTCTTTCGAATCGCATTTTCATGAAGTGTTGACTTTTAATCAAAAAAATAAGAGCTTCAAACGGGAGTTTGAAGCTCTTATTACACTAATCAACCTAACCTACTACTACTAAAACAAATATAATGTTAATTTTTAAGAAAGCAAACGAAATAAAAAAATATAAAAACAAATAAAATACACATTTATATTTTTTTTTAACGAAAACCGCTTGATTGTTCTATTTTTGAAAAAAGATTTTATGAAAAAATCGATTTTAATTGTAGACGACGAAAAGGACATTCGGGATATTTTGAGCTATAATTTGAGCAAAGAGGGATTTGACACCCACGAAGCAAAAAATGGCGAAGAATGTCTTCAAATGCTGAACAATTTTCATCCTGATTTGATTATTTTGGACGTCATGATGCCAGGAATGGACGGAATTGAAGTCTGTGAAACCATTCGAAAAACGCCAGGCAATCAAAAAGTTATTATTTGCTTTCTTACGGCTAGAGGCGAGGACTATAGTCAAATTGCGGGCTTAGACGCTGGAGCAGATGATTACATCAGCAAGCCAATTAAGCCCAAAGTTTTGGTGAGTCGTATTAATGCTTTAATAAGAAGATCAGCACCTGTAGTTATAGAAAAAGATGAAATGCCTGGACTTTTCATTAATAGAGATAAATATATAATTCAAAAAGGAGAAGAAGAAATTCAATTACCTAGGAAAGAGTTTGAATTAATTGCTTTGCTAATTTCTCAACCTGATGTTGTTTTTCACCGAAACGAAATATTAAACACTGTTTGGGGTACTGAAATTGTTGTAGGCGACAGAACCATTGACGTTCATGTTCGTAAAATTCGTGAAAAAATTGGTGACGATTACATTACAACTGTAAAAGGAGTCGGGTACAAATATTCCCTAAAGAAGAAATAAAAATTTATACAATAAAAAAAGGTCACTGAAAACAGTGACCTTTTTTTATTGAAATCAATATGTTTTAGAATTTGTTATTGGCATTAACCCATCCCCAAGAGAATACAGACGAACTCACTCCTGATGCCGAAACAGAAGTCACTGCTGCAGAAGCAGCTGATTGATCTGAAGCAAAAACTGGACAAGTCACAGGCGGTGTAGCACCGTCCGTTGAAGTAGTGTAAACTTCAATACCAGCCAATTCAGAAGTTAATATGTTCAACTTAGGAGAAGCCGCAATTAAGTTACTACAAGCATCTGTTTTCACAGCTCCACATGCAGATTGGTAACTTGCACGTACTTTCAAATTGTTATTCGAAAATCCAGAGAATTTTACACCGTTGATTGTACCTTGCGCTTTGTCTTTCAAATCGGCAGGGCGACTTGCCCCATCTTTTGAATATACCGAACCATTTGTAAGCGTAAATAAACCCGTTGTATTCGTTACTCCTTCTGTACCATCAATTTCTAATCCCTTATCCGATTCTACATCTTGGATGACAATAAAGTTAGTGACCGTACCAGCGTAGTTTTGATCAATATCCAAACCATCGTCTCCACCATAAGCACAAATTACATTTGTAACATTAACTGTTCCACCAAAAAATTCTACGCCGTCATCCAAATTAGCAACGATTTCTATATCACTGATTACTGTTCCATTTCCAACACCACCAAGTGTCAAACCATTGATTTCATTGCCAGCCCCAATTAAAGCACCGCCATGTCGAATAGAAACGAATTTCATAACACCCGAATTATCCGCGTCATCAGTTCCTCCATAAGAACCATACGATTCTGAAGCTGGAATTCCCTCAATTTGAGAAATCACATCACCATTTGCAGCAGAAATCTTTGCATTTCCTAATATGATAACTCCACCCCATTTACCTTTATCGGTGTTTGTAAGGTTGGTTCCTGTAATTTCGCCAATTTTAATATTGTCTAAGATAGAAGTGAAAATAATTGGATTAGCTGCTGTCCCAACCGCATTAATTTTTGCTCCTTTAGCGATAACCAAAGCTGAAGCCAATGCATCAGACCCTTCTTTTCCTTTAATTATAGTTCCAGGCTCAATGGTTAAAGTAACGCCGCTACTAACTATAACTTTTTGATCCAAAACCCAAATTTTGTTTGCTGTCCACGTAGTATTAGCAGTGATAAATCCAGTTACCACTTCTTGATTTGGAGAAGTAGTTGCTGCAATACAAGACCCATCATCCTTTTTTGCATTTGCATCATAGTTCGTTGCTGTTGGGTCCGTACAACCTTTTTTCTTGCATGAGGTAAATCCACTCGTCAAAGCCACTGCTGCGACAATCATTCCTACTTTTGTTAAACTTGTTTTCATCGTTTAATTTTTATCAATTATTTCTAGTACAAATTTGCTGCTATAGATTAACCAGACTATTACACTAGTATTATTTATTACTTAATGTTCCGTTAAATCAATGTTATTTGATTTTGTATGTTATTGTAGCTGTCGCTGTTACACCTTGTTTAAATGAATTGTAAATCTGGTTTTCAGCATTATGAGCAACGTAAAATTGGTTTTGTGTACTGTTCAGTAAATTTTGACCGCTTAAACTAAGTGACCATTTATCATCCTTGTCTAAAACCTTAGAAGCTTTAATGTTTAAGCTGTGAAATGGTTGTTCGTATACATCAGGTATAATTCCTACGCCAACAACTGCCAATCTCGCACCTTGAACATTATAGCTCATATTAATTGTCAGTCCTTTTTCGGCATTTATAAACGTTGCAAAGGCATTTATTGAGTAAGGCGATTGACCAAACATTGGTCTGTATCGACTTACTACTTCATCACCCCTTTTATTGGCTTGACGAATATCGTACTCACTAACAATGTACTCTCCTTTGTTGATCATAACTTTAGTCATGTCAATTCGAGAAATGATGTAGTTATAGTTTGCACCAATAGTGAAATTTAAATGCTGTTGACTTTCTTTTTTGAATCCTATCGATTTTCTTGCCTCTAATTCCAAACCATACACTTCAGCCTCACCTGCATTTACAGGACGAACTTCATTTGGAGCTTGCTCGTATGTTGCAATTTCAATTGGGTTGTAGAATTTTTTGTAGAATAAACTTGCCGAAACCAATTCCGTTCTTCCAAAGAATCTCTCCCATCGGAAATCAGCATTGTATATTTTAGATTCCAACAAATCAATATTACCATTAAAAGTTCTTCCCAAAATCGGATCGAAAATTTGAGCAATCGATTTTTCACGGAAAGATGGTCGAGCGACTGTTTTAGAAAATGAACCTCTGAAGTTCGTTTGAGATTTTGAACTTTCATTTTTACCCTTTAATTGGTACAACAAATTAACGGAAGGCAAAATATCCAATTCATCCAAGACTTTTTCATTGCGATATTTTATCGTACCAGCATTGTTTTGACCAGTGTATCTATTGTCTGCTTTTTCAGCACGGACACCATACGTGGCTTTCAATTTAGTGGTGATTGGCAAATCATTCATTATGTATAAGGCTGAAACCATTTGTGTTCCAACATATTGATTTGACGGTACGACTTGGCCCTTCGCATAAATCCCAGAGTTGTTATCAACCGTCCAAATATTTTCGTCTTGGAAGTAGAAATTTGGATCTAGACTTGCTTGATTAAAGTTCTTTAAATCAAAGAAATAATCATACACGGAGAAATCTCTTTTTTTGAAGGAGTTGGCAGCACCAAAAGACAATGTCGATTTTAAAGAATCATTGATCTTAAAGTCATAGCTAAAATTCAATTTCCCGTTTACACTTTTTTCATCCAAATTTCTGAAAATACGTCGTATTTGAGATCCAACAGCAGGATTCATTTCATAAGTAATCACTGAATCTCCAGACTCATTCAAACTATGAACCTCTTCAAGAACTGTAGAACGCATATCTGGGTCAGAAATCTTTGAGTAGGTAGGAGCAACTATCCATTTGATTTTCCATTTGTTCAAGGAATGGTTTCCAGTTAGATTCAAATTACTTACTTGGCGTTGCG
>JAHEMP010000030.1:11920-13309 GCA_024643585.1 Crocinitomicaceae bacterium
AGCTTGATTACCTTCCACATTGTTTTCGCGAATATTTGACGCTGTTTTGATTCCATTCTGCGTATGAAACATACCCAAAGAAATCTTATTGTTCCTATTCAAATTAACAGATTGATTAAAAATACCTGTCCACAAAACTTCATTCGTAGCAACAATACCACTAGATACTCTATAGGTTTCTAATTCTGTTTCATTAGGATCTAAACTGCGGAAATAATTCCCAAAACTTTTTAAGTCGTTCATTGAATTATTATTCCGGTAGTTCAGCGCAACTACATAACCGTAATCTTTGTTTGATTTGAGGAAATTCTTTTTGAAGTCTCCAAATGAAATACCATAATTATGGTTTGGCATTGCTGTTTGCGCCTGGAAACCCATAGTAGGGTTGAAAGATTTAGTTGCCGTTGTTGTTGCAGGATTTCCTTGAGAAGGATCAACTGTCGTGATAAACGGGTTTAATTTAAGTTTTCTTGTCCCATCATCGATACCCAAATAATCTAACTTTCCTCCCTTGTATCCGATAAAATCCTTATTAAACGTAGTAGCAGAATTATATCCAGTTCCAATGTTTACATTTAATTCTTTTTTGTTCGGATATTCTTTGATTAGAACGTCCAACAAACCACCAGCAAAATCTCCAGACAAATCTGGCGTGAAAGTTTTATATACTGTAATATTATCAATTAGGGCTGTTGGGAAGATATCCAATTGTACAGAGTTGCGATCCGGGTCCAAACCAGGTATTTCAACTCCATTCAGAATTGTTTTTGTATATCTATCTCCTAAACCTCTCACGAAAACATATTTTCCTCCCTGAACGGATACACCTGGAACTCGAGAAACAGCATCACCTGCAGTAGCGTCACCAGTAGCTTTCATTTGCTCTTTTGTCATTCCATCTGTAGAGCCACTTGCCTCTCTTCTTCTTGTATCATCCCCGGCAATGGAGCTAGGAGCTTTGCGATAAGCAACAACTTCAACTGTTCCAATTTCGAGCATAGGCACCTCCATTTGAACTCTCATCGGCGAATTTTCACCCGCTTTCAAATCGACATT
The DNA here is from genome assembly GCA_024643585.1 of Crocinitomicaceae bacterium. Lineage (GTDB taxonomy): Bacteria > Bacteroidota > Bacteroidia > Flavobacteriales_D > Crocinitomicaceae > UBA2040. Next base: position 12,977 of record JAHEMP010000030.1, read on the forward strand.
CATTATAATTTCATTCAATCCTGTTGAACGGAAAGAAACAAGGGTAGAACCAGGTACACCGATAATTTTAAAATTTCCATCAAAATCTGAAGTTGTACCTCTAAATACAGTGCTGTCCGGGTTTAGCAAAAGAACCTTAGCATATTCGACAGGAACTTCTTTACCGGCCTCAATTTTTACCACTACACCCGATAAAATGGCATTCTGTCCGAATGATATAAAGGATGAAAATATTAATCCGATTGCAATTACGTTTTTCATTTCTAATGTTTCAAATTTCGCTACAAAGGTACGTTGAGGGCAATCCTTAAAAACAATTTAGCCTCTTATGCT
>JAHEMP010000031.1 GCA_024643585.1 Crocinitomicaceae bacterium
TGCATCCGCGTTGAGTCCAGCTTTAATTAGATTTCTTCGATTAATTTTATGATTAACGGATAGATAATACGATAGTTTAGTCGTTTTGAAATAATATCCCATTAAAGGGAAAAGAGAATCCACCCTGATTTTTTCAATTCCCCCCTCTTCATAAACGCTGCGGATTAAATATTCGTGGTGCGACTTAGAAACATCGTGACTCAAACCTAAATTAGTCGCAATGAAAGTTTTTTCGTTTAGTGATTTCTTGTAAACCAACCCACTTGTAATCATGGCTGTACCAAAATGTTGGTCTCTATCTCCTTCGCCATACAACTCATCCGTGACCTCAGTTTGATCAGAAACAAGTATATCGATGTCACTTTTACCTCCAATAGCGTAAAGTGAAAGAGTTCCTCCCTTTTTAAGTCCCCAATTTAATTTAAAAGCCCCATCTCCATAAACAGGTACAGCAGTTGTTCCTAATTGAATACCCAAAGCTTGAAACATACTTAAGGTGGAGTATCTACCCATCACGAGGTAACTGGATTTTCCAGATTTACTCAATGGACCTTCTGCGACCATTTCAGTTCCTAGCAAACCAAACTGACCTGTAAATTCATGGTTTTCATTGTTTCCATTTCTCAATTTCAAGTCAAAAACTCCCGCGACGGTATTTCCATATTCAGCAGGGAAAGCAGACATGAAGAAGTCAGAATTTCCTAAAATCTTATTATTCAAGATTGATACAGGCCCACCAGAACTTCCGGCTGTAGCAAAGTGACTAGGGTTAGGAATGTCGATTCCTTCTACTTTCCAAACAACACCTAATGGTGAGTTTCCTCGAATAATAATGTCGTTTCTAGAATCATCGGCTCCTTGAACTCCTGCAAAGTTAGATGCCATCCTAGCAGGATCTGAACGGGATCCAGGGTAACGATTGGTCTCTTCAACACTAAATTGCTGAGCAGACACTGTGGCTAGCTCATTAATTACATCACCATTTTTTCGGGCAGAAACGGTTACTTCCTCAATTTCCGTGAAACTTTCCTGCATGCCCATATTTACTATCGTTTCTTTTCCCGAATTCACCTCAATCGTTACAATTTTAGTGTCATAGGTCAAAACAGAGGCTTTTAGGTCATGCTTGCCTACAGGAACATTCTGAATAGCAAAATCACCATCAACATTTGTAACAGCTCTGTATTTTTTTATCGAGTCAGTCGTGAAAATCTCAACCCTCACCCCAATCAAAGGATGATTCGTTTCAGAATCTACTATCTTCCCCCTTACATTTTGGGAAGGTTGTGCTATTGCATTTGAACAGAATAGAAATATAGCAACGAAGAGAATTAGTCCTTTCATAGTACATAGTTTTTATAAGTATAGTTATAATAATCCTAACAATCAGGATTTTCTCTTCATGAACTCTCTATATTCTTTGATTGTCCACTCTTTTAGGTAAACTTCTCTGAAAATAAATAAGTCCAATGGATTAACATTTAGATTTCTAACATAAGAATAGACAATCTCCAATTCTCCATTGTACCAGAGAGGAATAATCGGTGGATCCTTCATTAATTCTATTTCTGCAAGCTCATAAAATTCTCTCTTCTTTTTAATTTTTGTTTCGCGGGATGCTTTTTCAAAGAACTCGTCAAACAAAGGATTTTTATATCTAGCTTGATTTACAATAGAAGACTCTCCTCTTGAAAGGGGAACCTTTTTTCCGTAGAAATTAAGTAAGAAAGTTTCTTCACTAGGGTAGTCGGCAGCCCAGGCCGCTCGAAAAATGTCACCATTTCCTTTTTCTTCGTCTTTTTGCAATTGCTCAAACGAAGATCCATCAATATTTACATTGATGTTTAACACTTGTCGAATTTGTTTTGAGAATTCATCGGCTACCGCGGAGTGAACATCGTTAATGTTAAATCGTAGAACGACGGTTCCAAAGTTTTTTCCATTAGGATATCCAGCTTCAGCGAGCAATTTTCTCGCCTTGTCGGGATCATAGGAATAAGAATTTTTATTAATTAAATCAAAATCGTATCCTCTGAAAATCGAAGATACGGGTGGTATAATTCCATACTTACCTATTTCGTAATATTGATTTTGAAGTATGTTTCTTCCAATTTTCGCTTTATCAATGGCGTAATTGAAAGCTTGTCTCACTTTTTTGCTCTGAAACCTTGGATCCGTGTTATCGAAGTAATAATAGTTCGTAACGAGTTGTGGGTTGTTGTGAAGTATAAATAACGGAGGCTTGGAGTTGAAGTCATCCAAACGACCTTCCAACATCTTTGTAATTCGACTGGTTGGAAGACCAATAATCATATCAATCTCTTTATTCTCGAATAATTCTAATTGCTGAAGTTTTTTGGAGTTAAGTACGAATTCTAAAGTATCAAGATAGGGAAGGGAATTCCCTTTTTTGTCATAACCATAGTAATCTTCATTTTTGAGCAAGTGAATACGTGCATCATTGATATTTTCGGGCATTAAACAAAAGGGTCCTGTACCTATCTTGGATTCACCATTTTTACTAAGTTTACTCGATTGAATAGCACAATATACAAGACTCAATTTTTGCAAGAAATTGTCATCCTTACGAACCAAGTTCATGATTATTTTATTTCCTTTTATTCTTAAACCTGAGATCTTGTTTGACTTACCTTGATGAAATTTATCAGCCCCTTCTAATGTGGATTGATATGCAATGGAATAGGCTAAACTGGGTGTTTTCGATTCTAATTTACGGCAGGCTTTCTCGATGCTAAAAACTACATCTTCAGGGGTGAATTTCCTGTCGGAATCGCTATCCCCAAAGTCATGAAAATAAACATTATCCCTCAAGGTGAATTCATAAGTCAATCCATCGTTTTTAATGTTAATTTTCTTAGCAAGCTGAGGTTTAATTGTAAGTTCTTTTGGATCCATAGAGACGAGCCCCTCAAACACTTGACTCAGAATCATTTGAGTGCTGTAATCTATAACAAACTCTGGCTCGGCCGCTAAATCGAGCGATTCTATGCACAGACTAACCTTCCCACCTGCAAAACTTGCTTGTTTCTTATGCTTAGAGCAACTTAATACTAGGAGCCCGAAAAGTAAAATGTACCATCTGGTGCGCATACTGCCGAATTTGGTATTTTACAAGAATAACAAAAAAAAAACAGTTACTAACTCGCTGGGGCTCTATTCTTTGAAATTCGTGATATTTTAAGCCTGTTTTTATAGATTCTCTGGATAACGAGCAGGCCTGTTAACTTTTATTTGTTAATACCTAATTTAAAAAGGCATGAAGATTGCTTGGATATTATCAAAATTGAAGTTAATATTGTGTAGCTTATATTTAAAAGTATAGGTTTGTTTGTAGAATGAATAGTAGTTTACTCATGACTAGATCCTTATTTATAGTCTTTTTGTCTTTTTGTAGTCTCTCAAATGTTTTCGCTACGCTTTCTATAGAAGGGGTTTATCAAGGAAAAAATTTGTACATTCAAAATCCAATGGATGTTGATGGCTTCGGCTATTGCACTACGAAAGTTACTGTAAACGGAGATGTTATGCCAGGCGGAACGAACGTCGCAGCATTTCCAATTGACTTTTCTCAATTCAACATTTCTATTGGCGATCCCGTGTTCATTGTAATTGACCACAACGATGGTTGTAAACCAAAGATTCTCAATCCTGAAGTTTTATTACCGAAAAGCACCTATAAAATAAATTCAATGTCAATTTCTCCAGATGGTAGACTCGTTTGGGAATCGAGTTTGGAAAAAGGAAAATTACCTTATATCATTGAACAATACCGTTGGAATAAGTGGGTTTCGATAGGCGAAGTTCAAGGCATAGGAACCGAGAGTAACAACAAATATGAATTTCAAGTTTCTCCTCATTCTGGTGAAAACACTATTCGTGTTGCCCAATTTGATCATACTGGTAAAGGCAGATATTCCAACGAAGTTAAATTTGAATCTCCAATTCCGGTTGTTTCAAAAAAACCTGCGATTGTTAAGGATAAAATAGAATTCTTTTCAAGCGCAAAACCAGTTGAGACGCGTTACGAAATTTATGATGCTTATGGAAACATCGTAAAAAAAGGCGTTGGTAGTCTAGTAAATTGCACTAATCTTGTAAAAGGAGTTTACTACATTAACTACGACAATATAAACGAGAAATTTATTAAAAATTAATAATTCATCACACTGAATAGTAGCCCTGAAGCATTGCTTTGGGGTTTTTTGCAATATGATACGAAAAATTGAACATTTAGGAATTGCAGTTAAAAACATGGAGGAATCGATAGCCATGTACGAAACTCTGCTTGGAACCACATGTTATAAAAAGGAAATTGTAGAATCCGAATTTGTTCGGACGGCCTTTTTTCAAGTTGGTGATTCAAAAATTGAACTTTTAGAAGCAACAGATCCTTCGTCGCCAATTGCAAAGTTTTTAGATAAAAAAGGCTCTGGGTTTCATCATGTTGCATTTGATGTTGAGGATATTGAAACTGAATTAAAAAGATTGAAAAAAGCCGGATTTCAATTGATTCATGAGAGTCCTAAAGATGGAGCTGACAACAAACGAATTGCCTTTTTACACCCCAAAAGTACGGATGGACTTTTAGTAGAATTATGTCAAGAAAAATAAGGATGATCTTCCAAGGGAATCGTCAAGTGTAAAACTTGAAAACCTAAATTTTTTGCTGATTCAACGTGCTGGATACTATCATCAATAAATAATATTTCTTCAGGTTCAACCCCCATCTTTGAGGCTACTTCCAAAAATGTTTCAGGGTTTGGTTTTCGCATGCCTAATTCTTGAGAAAGAAACACGCCATCAAAATAATCTTCCAAATGCCGCACACTTGTTTTTCCCAATTCTCTGCGGACCTTTTCCATATGTAAATCGTTGGTGTTACTCAACAAATAAAGCCTGTAGCCGTTTTTTAGTCTATCGAGCACGTTTAAACGAGTTTCAGGAAAATCCAGTATCATCGCGTTCCAGGCATGAACAACTTGGTTAGGGTTGCTCCCAGGAGGCATTAAATCTAAAATCCGATTAATGAAGTGAAAGGAAGAAACACGTCCTATTTCATAATCATCGAATAGTTTGTTCTGCTGCGCTTGGGTATACAATTCGTTAAAATTCTTTATTCCTAAGTTTTGAAAAGCGTCAATTGTATTTTGATAGTTCAAATTAATTAGAACGCCTCCTAAATCAAAAAGAATTGCTTTTACAGATGGATGAATCATTTTGCAAAAGAAACAAAAAAAGGCGAATCGATAATTCGATTCGCCTCACTTAAAAATTATTATTTGAATTTATTTTAATTTCAAGTCCAATTCAAAAGAAATTACGGGTAAAACATACTCAGGTTCACCTTCTTTTGGTTTGAAACCAGCTGCGTCTAAAGCGCTAAAATCAACATCAAAGTTTCCTGAGATACTGCCTTTTCCTTCTTCATAATTGACAGTTGCATCAACAGTTTGCTTAATCTCTTTTCCGGAAATAGAAATAACAAGAGGCAATTGACCATTCATATAAGCCCCACAAGTAACTATTACTTTCATGTTGTTTGCTATATCAAAGAATTCAGGAGAACCCAAATGACCAATTAACATTGCTTTTTTATCCTCTGGCAATTCATCATCTAATGATTGAATAGTGCTCATGTCAACTGTAAAAGTTCCACTCATTAAATTGCCATCCACAAATTCTGCCTTTCCATCACTGAATTTTACATTTCCTGTATGGAAATATTCTGGATTTTTACTTCCTTTCCATCCTAAAGTAGAGTTTTCAGTATCAACCGTCAAATTGGTCATTTGAACCTCTACCTCTTCCATTTTATCGGAATTCCCTCCACAGGATGCTAAAATTAAGGCGGTACCTGCCGCTAAAAATAAATGTAATGCTTTCATATTTTTTGTTTTTTGTCAAATGTAATAATATTTTTAATTACCAGGGTAACTATTTAAATTGTTTTAGCTTTTTTGGCAATTCCTATTCTAAAAAGTAAATTTGACCAAAACATATAAATGAAAATATTCTTAGAAGATGGCAAGTCACATATAGACACCGCAAGTGGTTACGATTTGTCAATTCCAATTGGAGGTACTCATCCAAAAGTCAAAGCATGGTACTTGGATGATCCAAAGATTGAACCTGTGCGCGGAGAAGGATTTATTGGAGCAGTTTCTGAAGGGGCTCCAGTTAATTTCAGAAATATATTTTTTAACCCTCATGCTCATGGAACGCATACGGAAGGATTGGGACACATAACCAATAAAGTGTATTCTGTGAATGACATTGTTCATCCCCTTTTTTACAAAGCGAGACTGGTAAGCATCACGCCGAGTAAAATAAAGGTAAATGGTGAATTTGATGATGTTATTACTTCAAAACAAATTCAAGAGTTAGAATTAGACTTAGATGCTTCAGAAGCGCTGATAATAAGAACATTGCCAAATGGTGAAAACAAACTTTCAATCGATTACAGCAATACTAACCCTTGCTACCTCGACGTCGGTGGTGCAAAGTACCTCAAAGAAGCGGGTATTCGTCATTTACTAATTGATCTGCCTTCAGTTGATAAGGAAAAAGATGAAGGCGTTTTGGCTTTTCATCACGCTTTTTGGAATGTTCCAGATGCTCCAGACAAATTCAGAACAATTACTGAATTTATTTATGTTGACCCAAGAATTGAGGATGGTTACTATTTATTGAATCTTCAAGTCGCACCGTTTGAAAACGACGCTTCACCAAGTCGCCCGGTTATTTATAAAATTTTGAAGTCATAAAAAAAGGTTACCAACTATTTGGTAACCTTTTTTTCATCAGTATTGCACTGAAGAGCATAGTTTTCATAGCTTAGTAGTTAGCTAAAATGCTTTTGGTAAATAAAATTCTGGTTATTTATGTATGTCGTTACTTTTGCAAGTCTTTTATTTGTCTTAAGATGAGAAGAATTTTAAACTCTTATATCAAACTAGAAAATGAAACTGCCTCTCCAAGCAGCTACATCACCAAAACAAAAAAAGAACATCAAAAATAACCAGAATTTTTCTCCTTATTTCCTATTAACGAATATACGAAACCTTCTTTAAACCGATTACTGATAATTACCATAGTCCACTTTTCAATGAACATTTTAGCATTTCTAATTAACGAAGCTTAAATTGTTTCTAAAAGTTTGAAGAATAAATCGCGTTTTGTTGGAGACAATGGTATGCGCGAACCGTCCTTCATAACCACTGAACCACCGTCAATTTTGTCATACCGATCTACAAAATCGATATTGATTAAGTGCGATTGCTGAACACGTAAAAAATTGTAATTTACCAGCAGTAACTCGTACTCTTTCAGTGTCTTGGAGACAAATATTTTATTTCCATTGTCTAGATAAAAGGTAGTATAATTTCTATCTGCCTCACATCTAATGATAGAATCCAATTCAACGACATGCACGCTTTCTAATGTTTTTAACACCAAACGCCTCTTTGTTTGATTACCGACATTGTATTGTAATGTGTCAAACGATGCCGTTGATTTTTTGTTTGAGTTAGCTTCAATGGCTTTGGAAAGGGCGACACGAAGTTCTTCAGGATCGATAGGCTTCAATATATAATCCAAAGCTGCGAATTTTATCGCTTTAATGGCGTATTCTTCATGAGCAGTTATAAATATTACATCGAAATCTTTGTTCTGCACTCCTTTTAAAACATCAAAACCATTTCCGTCAGGTAATTGAATGTCTAGTATTACAATTTGTGGTTTTAACCTTTCTATGGCAAGAATCCCAGACTCAACACTACTGCCTTCGGTACTAATAGAAAGAGTGTGACCAAATGAATCAATCATTTTGGCAATCAAATCTCTTGTTCTTTTTTCGTCGTCAATAATCAAAACATTAACCATAGTTTGTGTCAATTTAATTGGTGTTTATTTGTTCAGTAATATAGGGCAGGGAGATTAGCACCTTCGTGCCAGAATGTTTTTCCTCATCCATATCGCTGATAAGCAAATACCCTGCCGATTTGTACTTATCGTTGATCATATTAATCCGATCGCGCGTAATTTGCAAAGCCATACTTTTGTGTTCACTTCCTGTTTTCAATTTTTCCGCTTTCGATCGACCGATACCATTGTCTTCAATTGAAATATTAAGCATACCATCGAGACGTTGAAATTCTATTTTGATTTTTCCATTTGGCAAAGTATGTAATTGTCCATGTTCAATTGAATTTTCAACAAAAGGCTGGGTAATCATAGGGGGAATTTGAACGGTATCGTACAGCAGTTCCTCAGGACATATGATTTCAAAATCAAAACGATCTTCAAATCTCAACTTTTGGGTTTCCAAATATTTCTGAAGAATTTCAATTTCTGTTTCTAAGTTAATAAATGTTTTAGGCGAATTTTCTAATATCAATCGGATAAGTCTGGAGAAATTAACTAAAAACCGACTAGAGTTCTTAACGTCATTTTCAAAAATATAACTTTGAATTACAGACATCGCATTGAAAATAAAATGAGGATTCATTTGAGTCCTAAGAAGGATTTGAGCCATTTCAATTTCCTTTCTTTTTTGCTGAATAGTTATTTGTCTATTTCTGTAAATGAAGATAATCGTGGCTAGCACGATGATAATGATGAAAGTTAGAATTATGTATGTAAGCAAATTATTTCGAAGAGAGATATTCTCGAGTTTGGTTTTTGTTAATTCCCTTTCTCTTTTTTGTTTTTCTAGAATGTTGTTTTGTTGGGCGATTAATTCGTCACGCTGTTTAGACCGATACAACTCGTTCAACTCTGCAATTCGCCTAGCCGATTGATTGTTTTTATTCTTTTGAGATAGACGAACGAAGTCCTCTAAATAAATCCAGGCATCCTTCATCTTACCCTGTTCCTTATAAATATCAGCGATCATAGGATAAATTTCATACGCCTTATCATTTAAAGGGTTGACATTGGAGGTGTCAATGGATTGCTTTAAATAGTACAAAGCTTCATTTAGTTTATTCTGTTTTTTATAAACGACCCCCTTATATTGATAAATTTCTTTTAAGCTATTCGGTATTTTCCCAAATTTATAAAGGGAACTTGCTCGATTTAAATGAAACAGGGCTTCGTCATAGAGTCCTTTATCGATACATATTTGAGCATTAATAAATTCGGCTTTCCCTAGCAAATATTTGTTACTTATTTTCTTTAAAATTATTGTAGCCTTGTCGTTTAATTTTTGGGCTTCATCAAATTTCCCTTGTATCCTTTTAACGTTTGCTTGCGAAGACAAAGCGGAGCCTTGCAGACGGAAATCTTCAAAATCAGTGGCGTATTTATAGGCGAGGTTGTAGTAATAAATAGCCTCTTTATAATTTTGAATATCAATTTGTTTGTCCCCAATTTGCAAAGAAACAATGGTCATGATAGGATAATTTCGTGCACCTTTTGCATAATAGGATGCTAAAAGTTCCTTAGAAAGAGCAATATCAGGCTGACCAAATTGATTGTAAACAAAAGATTGATATAAATAAGCAAAAGCAAAGTCAATTTTCTTTCTTGAAATGTTCGCCGCATCCAACGATTTATCAGAATACTCAAGGGCTTTTTCTTTGTTTGAGCGTTTGATTTCACATGAAGTTAAATAGCAATAATTTCTGCAAATGCTAGAATAGTCCTTTATCTTTTTCGAAATCAGCAGTGATCGTTTTAAGTAGATTTCTCCGCTGTCACATTGGTTTTTCACAAGAAGAAAATACCCAATATTTTGGAGAATTTCAGCTTGATTTATCGATGATAGAGATGAAATGTCGTAATCTACATACTTCATGGTTGATGCTTCGAAGGAGGCCTCATTCCTTTCTAGTTTGAAAATTTTGGCATTGAAAATATCTATTTCAACTCTATCTTTAATGTTTTCTTGTTTGGCGATGTTGTTTATCCTCTTCCTTAAATTTTCTGCTTTACTTAAGTTGTTATCCGCGTAGTATTCTCCCAAACGAATCATTCTCAAAATTTTCAAATTAGGATCTTTCGTTTCCCGAACCCCACGAATGAGCTCTTTTTCAGCAAATTTTTGCGCAAAAACAGACGGACTATTCACCAAAAAAATGATGCTTAGAAGAAAATATGAGAGTATAGGAGAAATATTCTTCATTTCGTGTGCATTAAATATAGAACTTTTTGTTGACTACATGACGTTCTAAGGAAAGCCATTATCTTTGTCGGAAAAATAACGACGTAAAGAATGGAGTACGATTTCTCGAGAATAGAACGTGATTGGCAAAAATATTGGAAGGATAATAAAACCAATAAAGTTTTAGAGGACAAGATAAAACCAAAATACTATGTTTTGGATATGTTTCCTTATCCTTCAGGGGCAGGATTACATGTAGGTCATCCGCTTGGCTATATTGCCTCCGACATTTTTTCACGTTATAAAAAACTTAAAGGATTTAATGTTTTACATCCGATGGGTTACGATTCATTTGGATTACCTGCAGAACAATACGCTATTCAAACAGGACAACATCCTGCAATAACCACAAAGGAGAATATTGCGCGCTACCGAGAACAGCTAGACAAAATGGGATTCTGTTTTGATTGGGACCGAGAAGTAAGAACATCATCTCCAGAATATTACAAATGGACCCAGTGGATTTTCAAGCAATTGTTCAATTCTTGGTTCAATAACAATACACAAAAGGCTGAAAGAATTGACACCTTGATTGCTCATTTCGAGAAAGAAGGAAATGGAAAATTGAACGCTTGTACCGATATTGAAGTTGTATTCTCTTCTGAAGAATGGAGATCCTATTCTGAAAAAGAAAAAGAGTCTATCTTACAAGAATATCGATTGGCTTATTTGGCCGATTCTTGGGTAAACTGGTGTCCTGCATTGGGAACGGTTTTGGCAAACGACGAAGTTGTAAACGGTGTTTCCGAAAGAGGTGGACATCCAGTGGAGCAAAAATTAATGCGTCAGTGGTCGATGCGAATTAAAGCCTATGCTCAACGATTATTAGATGGGTTAGATAAAGTTGACTGGACAGAATCAATCAAAGAAATACAAAGAAATTGGATTGGAAAATCTCAAGGAGCCTCCGTACGATTCCAGTTGGAAAACGCAACATATGAAATCGAAGTGTTCACAACACGTCCAGATACAATTTTTGGAGTGTCATTTATGGTATTGGCTCCTGAACATGAATTAGTTGATTTAATCACGACACCTGCGCACAAAAACGAAATAGAAGAATACAAAAAGGCTGCTTCGTTAAAATCAGAAAGGGACCGTCAATCGGATGTGAAAAATATTTCTGGCGCAAATACCGGCGCTTTTGCAATACATCCATTTACAGGAGAAAAAATCCAAATATGGATAGGCGATTACGTGTTAGCGAGCTACGGAACGGGCGCCGTAATGGCCGTCCCATGCGGGGATCAACGCGATTGGGATTTTGCAAAGCATTTTGGGATTGATATCATCAATATTTTTGATGGGATTGACATTTCCGAAGCCGCGTATGCTGAAAAAGAAGGTAAAATCGCCAATTCGGACTTCCTTTCTGGATTAGAAATCAAAAAAGCCTTGAAATTGGCTATCCATAAAATCGAAGAAAAGGGAATAGGAAAAGGCAAAATCAATTACCGATTGAGGGATGCCATCTTCTCTCGTCAACGTTATTGGGGAGAACCTTTTCCAATTTATTATGAAAACGAAATCCCAAAATTATTAGAAGACGACCAATTACCCGTTATCCTTCCTGAAGTAGATAAATATTTGCCCACCGAAGAGGGAGAACCGCCTTTGGCACGTGCGAACAAAGAGGCTTGGAATGTTTTTCAAGGTGAACGAATGGAATACAATACTATGCCAGGTTGGGCAGGTAGTTCCTGGTATTTCTTGCGTTACATGGATCCTAAAAATGAAAATGAATTTGCAGCGAAAGAAAAAGTAGAGTACTGGAACAACGTAGACTTGTACATTGGTGGGGCCGAACATGCAACGGGCCACCTATTGTACGCACGTTTTTGGACAAAATTCCTGAATGATTTGGATTATATTCCTTTCGACGAACCGTTCCAAAAAATGATCAACCAAGGAATGATTTTGGGTAGAAGTAGCTTTGTTTATCGCCTTGAAGGAGAGAATAAATTTGTTACTGAAAGTAAAAAAGAGAATTTCAACTATACAGCTATACATGTTGATATTTCGATTGTCAATAATGACATTTTAGATATTAATGCTTTTAAAAATTCGCGAGAAGAATTTAAAACTGCCGAATTCATACTTGAAAATGACGGAAGCTACAAATGCGGATACGAAGTAGAAAAAATGTCCAAATCCAAATACAACGTTCAAACGCCAGACGAATTGGTAGAGAAATTTGGAGCAGACACACTTCGTATGTATGAGATGTTTTTAGGTCCATTAGAGCAAAGTAAACCTTGGGATACAAAAGGAATAAACGGTGTACACAATTTCTTGCGCAAACTGTGGCGTTTGTTCCATGATGTCGACAACAATTTCATGGTTAAGGATGCAGAACCAACCAAAGACAATCTAAAAACACTGCACAAAACCATCAAGAAAATTGGTGAAGACTTGGAACGTTTTTCGTTCAATACGGGTGTTTCAACTTTCATGATTTGCGTGAATGAATTGACGGAACAAAAATGCAACAATAGAGCTGTTTTAAGTGATTTGGTGGTGTTGTTATCACCGTTTGCACCACACATATGTGAGGAGTTATGGCAGCAATTGGGCAATAAAGATTCAATAACAAAAGCAACCTTCCCAGCGTTTGACGAAAAACATTTGGTAGAATCTAGCTTTGAATATCCCGTATCTTTCAATGGAAAAATGCGATTTAAAGTGAATTTGGAGCTAGGAATGAGCGTACCAGACATGCAAAAAGAAATATTGTCCTTACAGCAAACACAGAAATACTTGGAAGGGAAAGAACCGAAAAAAGTAATAATCGTTCCAGGGAAAATAGTGAACTTTGTAGTGTAAAAAAAGGCTGTTTTAATGTTTTGAAATTTTATGCCTTTTGTGGCAAAATTCAAAGGTAAGCAGACTTATTAAATTTATACAATTCTTTATTCTTGCAAATGGATCAACCAATCAACCCGAAAAGATGGAAAGTAGCCTTGTTAATTTGGTTATTTATCTTCCCATTTATATCGCTTGTTCCCATAATTTTATGGCCAATTCTTGAACCGCTAAAAATGTGGCAAAGAGCTTTGGTGATGAGTTTAATGTTGGTCC